>CAYNXM010000395.1:0-15812 GCA_964401105.1 uncultured Lyngbya sp.
ACTGGCTTTATGAGCCATGTGACCTGTAATCCCTAAAGCCGATCCCCACAAGGCTAACAGGGGTGGAACAACAGGAATCCAATATCCTTGTAGAAAAGCACAGTAACTGATAATCATTAAACTACAACCCGCTCCTATCATACCGCTAATATGTATAATTAAAGTGAATTTATCTTGATAATATCGCTTAATCCAAGTGAAGCTAGCGCCGACTCCTGCCCACAGCAATATCCAAATTAATTCAAACAGTTTTGACGGGGTTTTAATTAAGGGTAATTCTCCTTGGGCGGCTTGAATAATTTGACTAATTAGATGCGCTTGAATGACCACCCCTGGCATTTGTTCGGGAAAGTTAAATTGATCGCTACTATAAGGTGTCGGAAAGAAATCTTTAAAGCTTTCACTCACAGGGCCAATTAAAATAATTTTATCTTTTCCCCAATTTATAGGAACTTGATGATTTAAAATATCCATCAAAGAAACCGTTTCAAAATGCTCGCTTTTTCCTTGATAATTCAGTAAAATTTGATAACCACTAGTATCTGCCCTAACGTAACCGCCATCATTTGATTCTAAGGGAAAAAATATCTGTTTTCCTAACTGCCAATTTGTGCTTCCAGGAATTACTTTCGGGGAAATCCCCACTGCATCTAAATACTCTAAGGCTAAGCGAAAACCAAAACTATAAACGGTTTCTCCACGAGAATTTTCCAGATATAATAAACCTCGACGCACTCGATGATCCCCGTCAATCACTAAATCACTCGCCCCAACTTGTTGCAGGGCTTCGAGTAAAGGAGGGGGTGCTACAGCAGTCTCCTGACGACTACCCACCGCTTTCTGAATGCCCACGAGGTTGGGGGTGGTTTCAAAGGTTTTAATCAGTTCAGCATGACCGGGCGGTACGGGTAAATCTCGATACACCAGTAAACCAATTGCTCGCGGCTGCATCTGAGTCAATTTTTGCAGCAATTGGGCATATATTTCATCGGGTATTAAAGCTTGTCCAACTTCTCGCAAATCATCTTCATTAATACCCACAATCACAATCCGTTCATTTGCAGGAGTTTGAGGTTTATGACGAGTATAAAAATCTATTGCCGCCCACTCCCAATATTGTAATAAACCCGTTGAACGCAATAATAAAACAACAGTCACGATGATGGGTACTGTAATCAAAACCCCTCGCCATTTCCACACCAGACTCTTTAATTTTTGTTGGGTATAAATTTGACGTTTCATTATAGATTATTAATGATTCAAGAGTTATAATTTTTGATCTTGTCTAATCTATTTTTGCATTTTCTATTTTAAAATTGTTTTTGAGAATACACCCAATAAACGTCCGATAGCTTACAGACAATATCGAACGAATATTGATATACTTGACTATCCGATCATAAGATATGCCGCGAAACCTGATGTTCCGTCATCTTATCACCCTGTCACTTACTATTTTAATCAGCGATTGAAAAATCTAACCTAGGAGTGAAATCATATTTATGATTGTTCTACAGGGATTTGAACTTCACTATATTTTAAGGATTCAGGAGTCATTGGAGAATTATAAAACAAACGCCGAGGAGAACCGATCGCTTTATATTCGGGGTGTTGTTGCAGCCAATTTTGAAGCTTTTGTAAATTCTTTTGATAACTCTCCCATGTGTAACCTCCTTGAATGCCAATACTCACCACCGTCATCACTTCAGTATCAGTAATTTTTACATCTGATTGCACGTTTTCGGGAACAATTTCCGGACTAGAATATAAAAAAGAAACCTCTGAATGAGAATTATTACTATTATCAATCCCGTCATAATAACGCGCTTCTACTGGCGTTGTCATGGCAATTTGATTGCGACTAATATGTTGAAATAAGGGGTTAAATGCCTGACGGGTCGCTTGAGTTAGGTCTCCCTGATGGATATAAGTTACGGCGCGATAACGAGGGTAAGATTTAATTTCAATCTCACCAATTGATGTCGGTTCAGGGAAGTTTTGAGGTAGAGGTGTGGGCATAATTGAATCAGATAAATAGTATTGGGGTAAACTCGATATCGGGTTAAGGTGACAATACAACCCAAATATTTAATAAGCCACTTCCGCCGCTGCAATAGTGGGTTTTGACACCACTTCTACCAGCCGATTTGGACAAAAATCGGATAACTGTTTTAAATCAGTTAAGGTGATTTCCGGTTTATCTCGATACATCATCACAATTCCTTGCACATAAACATAGCCTCTTCCCAAGCCAGCATATCGTTTTTGAATTAATTGCACTAGCGGTGCATTTTTCTGATATTTGGCTTCCGGTATCCATAATTTGAGGATATGATCTTTAGAACCGGTATGAATTAATGCACCACTGCCAATCCATTTTGTGATTCCATCTTGCAAGTCACAAAAAATAGTAATTTGCTCATTTCTTTCAGCCGCTGCCAAAATTTTAGGATAATCTAAACGCACAGAAAGTGCCCCGGCAGCCCGACCATAACAGCGGTAGTCTTGAATGACTGAATCTCGCAAAGACCACCAAGAAATTAATAAGTTATAGTTGCGGCTAGCACTATTATGATTGACATCTGGGTTCCAAATATTGCGATGATAAGCCTGAGCGATCGCTTCTGCTTCGGTCATTTGCTGATGATATTCTTGAGAACGTCCATACTTGGTGTAGTAAGGACTCCAGCCTTGTTTAATCACTCTTAAATTATAATGATCTGCACCTTTATGAACATAACAAATTAAGCGACCATGATTATCTCGATGTTTCTCCAGACAAACGGCTATGGGATGATCGCTATCAAATTCAACATCAACATGAACCAAGGAACCATTGGCGCTGGTAAAGTATTGTTTTGCCATTTTTGTAGCAGCAACCCCAACCTGAGTCACCGGTTTCGTTCCGTTAGAAAAGGATTCTTCCGTATCAATACAATGCAGCCTTAAAAACTCTCGTTGACCATTCAACAAGACTTTAATGGTATCTCCATCCACCACTTTCGTCACTTGTAGGTTTCTAATTCGAGTCCCCACAGTTTTAAGTTACCCACGTCAAGATTGAGTGTCACTTATGATACCATAAACCCGGAGCGTTTGAAAGGACACAGCGCGTAGCACTAGGAAACGGGGAACAGGGTATGAATTGAGTAAGTAGAGACGAACCAGGTCACGTCTGTCCTGTCGTGACGTTACATGCAACGTCTGTACGGGAGTAATGAGTAGAATTTCTGATGATAGCCAGGGTTTGTTACTTCTTACCCCCGCCAACCCTTGGAGTGAGTTTGAGTTGGTCAAATTATCAAATACGTCCATTAGTCTATCCTGACAAGCATTCCCGTCTTAAGCTTTGTATTGATTATTTATTCAAGTTAGTTTTCAGGATAGCCCCATAATAGCAATTTGTATTGTATTTTAGCACAGGCGGGTAAAATAATGCAAATTATCTAAAATAAATGAATCGTAAACAGTCCTTTAAGCCTTATAATCAAGATGAAATTCAAGTTAGTTTGGGTTGATCTACAAATTCATTAAATATAAAAGAATAAAACCATGAATCAGGAGCAACCAGATTGGGCAAAGCTACAAAAAGCACTTTCTATTGAAGCAGATAGAGGCTTTAATGATATTCAAGGAAAATATCATATTTTTCATGATTTTTTATATCTGAGTTTACAAGATTTATTAAATATTGTTCCTCGAGACATCTCCAGCCGATGTCAAAATATGGTGGATCAATTTGCGGCTTATCCTAACTTAGAGAAAGAAGATAGACAGCATTTAATCGCAGAAGCCAGAAGATTTTTACTTCAAACTCAGCGGTTATTAGAATCTCAAAGATTAATTCAAGAATCTGCTAATGCACAGATTTTACAACCGTCAGTTATTGCCTCTCAAACAGTCTCTCAATCTCCTAATTCAAAGATCTCAATTCATGACTTAATTGAAAAAGTAGTCGGCCCCCGTAATGGCAAGCGCCTACTGAAATTAGGGGTACAAACGATTTATGATTTACTCTATTATTATCCTCGAGATCACCTCGATTATGCTCGTCAAGTTAAAATTCGTGAATTAGAACCGGGAGAAACCGTAACCTTGGTGGCTAAAATTAAACGATGCCACTGTTTTAACAGTTCAAAAAACAAAAAATTAATGATTATGGAACTGGTTTTAAACGATGAAACCGGTCAACTTAAAATCAGTCGCTTTTTTGCCGGAAATCGCTACAGAAGTTCTGGCTGGCAATATATGCAAAAAAAAATATATCCAGCCGGGGCTTTAGTGGCAGCTTCCGGGTTAGTCAAAAAGAATAAATATGGCATAACTTTAGATAATCCGGAGTTAGAAGTTTTAGAGACCGAAGGAGAACAAATTGACTCGATTAAAATTGGTAAAGTGGTGCCAGTTTATCCCCTAACAGAAGGCTTAGGAGCGGATGTGGTTCGCAAAGCTGTTTCGGCTTGTTTACCCTTTGTTGATCAACTCCAAGATGCTGTTCCTCAAGGATTATTAAGTTTCTATCAATTGATAGGTTTACAAGATGGGATTAGCAATATTCATTTCCCACCCGATCGTGATTGTTTAGCGGCTGCGCGACGGCGATTAGTATTTGATGAATTTTTCTATTTACAGTTAGGATTATTACAGCGAAGACAGCAACATCAAAAAGTGACAACAAATGTCGTTTTAGTACCCAATGGAACATTAATTGACCAGTTTTATGATATTTTACCCTTTAAGTTAACCAATGCTCAGCAACGAGTGGTTCAGGAAATTTTGCAAGATTTGCAACATCCTCATCCGATGAATCGATTAGTACAAGGAGATGTGGGAGCCGGAAAAACAGTGGTTGCAGTGGTGGCAATGTTGGCAGCTATTCAAGCTGGATATCAAACTGCAATGATGGCACCGACAGAAGTATTAGCCGAACAACATTATCAGAAATTAGTCTCTTGGTTTAACTTAATGCATTTACCGGTTGAGTTACTCACGGGTTCAACAAAAGCGGCAAAAAGAAGACAAATTCATGCACAATTAGAAACTGGAGAATTATCGGTTTTAGTGGGGACTCATGCCCTAATTCAAGATACGGTAAATTTTAGTCGTTTAGGTTTAGTGGTGATTGATGAACAGCATCGTTTCGGCGTTCAACAGCGAGCAAAATTACAACAAAAAGGAGAATCTCCCCATGTGTTAACGATGACTGCTACGCCAATTCCTCGGACATTAGCATTAACTTTACATGGGGATTTAGATGTGAGTCAGTTAGATGAATTACCCCCCGGAAGACAACCGATTCAAACCACTGCTTTAGGCGGACGACAACGCACCCAAGCTTATGATTTAATTCGACGAGAAGTCGCCCTTGGCCGACAAGTGTATGTAATTTTACCCTTAGTAGAAGAGTCCGAAAAACTAGAAGCAAAATCTGCTATTGAAGAACATCAAAAGTTGCAAGAAAAAGTATTTCCAGAGTTTCAAATTGGATTATTACATGGTCGCATGAACAGCGCCGAAAAAGAGGCTGCCATTCGTCAATTTGTCCAGCAAGAAACTCAAATTTTAGTTTCAACGACAGTGGTTGAAGTGGGGGTAGATGTTCCCAATGCCACCGTCATGTTAATTGAAAATGCCGAACGATTTGGGTTATCCCAATTGCATCAATTACGGGGAAGAGTGGGGCGAGGACAACATAAATCTTATTGCTTGTTACTTGCCAGTAATTCTACCTCAGAAGCCAAACAAAGATTACAAGTTTTAGAACAGTCTCAAGATGGATTTTTTATTGCAGAAATGGATATGCAATTGCGCGGGCCTGGACAAGTTTTAGGCACTCGTCAGTCGGGACTGCCTGATTTTGCCTTAGCCAGTTTAGTCGAAGACCAAGAAGTGTTAGAATTAGCGAGAAATGCAGCTCAAAAAGTGATGGAAAAAGATCCAACCCTGAATCAGTGGCCGTTAATGCAGCAAGAATTAGAACGACGTTATCAACGAATGTTAGGTGGATCAATTTTGACTTGAGACTCGACTATAATATTAACCGAAATATTCCCTCAGTTAATATTTTTGATTGCAAATATACTTTTTAGAATTGAATAGAAAATGACAATTATCTTGACGAATGATGATGGAATTGATGCAGCCGGAATTCGGGCATTAGCCACTGCAGTCAATGGCAACAGTATTTTTATCGCGCCCAATACCCAATATTCTAATTGTGGTCATCAAGTTACAACCGATCAACCTATTCAAGTTGAACGTCGTTCCTCGCTTGAATATGCCGTTTTTGGTACACCGGCTGACTGTATTCGCCTCGCCATTTACCAACTTTGTCCTCAAATCAGTTGGGTTATTTCTGGCATTAATCATGGGGGAAATATGGGGGTTGATGTATATATTTCAGGGACAGTGGCAGCGGTACGAGAAGCAGCATTTCATGGCATTCCAGGCATTGCTTTATCTCAATATCGTAAAGGAAAAAACCCAATTAATTGGCAACAAACAACCCGCTGGGCAATTCAGGTGTTAAAAGAATTAATGCATCGTCCTGTTGAACCAGGCTGCTTTTGGAACGTTAATTTTCCCTTTGTTGAACCCGGAAAGCCAGATCCAGATCTAATCTTTTGTCAACCTTCCACTCAACCCTTACATATTGATTATCAAGTTAGTGGAACTGAATATTATTATAAAGGGATTTATAGCCAGCGTCAACGCTATCCGGGCAGCGATGTTGAAGTCTGTTTAAATGGGAATATTGCCATCACTCAACTGCGACTCTAAACCCTATAATTGATTAATGCTGCGATCGCCAATTTTCTGCTTGCTGTCGAATTTCCTTTCGGTGTTGATCTGACATCTTCTCCAAATTTTTAAGGATAAAACCCATCCGTCCCTGAGACTTCAACTGATTGTAATGGCGATCTATAAAATCCCAATAAAAAAAGTTAAACGGACAGGCTTTCTCTCCGAGGCGATCGCGATAATTATAATCACAATTTTTACAGTAGTTACTCATTTTATTAATATAATTCGCAGAAGCAGCATAGGGTTTAGAAGCTAATAAACCCCCATCTGCAAATAATCCCATGCCAATCACATTGGTTTGCATCACCCAGTCATAGGCATCAATAAAAGCCGAATGAAACCAGTTTTCAACTTCTTGGGGTGATAATCCAGCAATTAAAGCAAAATTTGCTAAAATCATTAATCGTTGGATATGATGAGCATAACCCAACCGTTCGGTTTGACGCAAAACTTGATGTAAACAATTCATTTTTGTTTTCTTCGCATCCCAGAAAAAATCAGGCAGAGGTTGAGTCTGATTAAAATAGTTTTTCTGCGGATAATCTTCATCCACAATTAAATAAATCCCTCGCATATATTCTCGCCATCCTAATACTTGACGAATCAATCCCTCAACACTATTTAAAGGTAACTCTTTTTCATAATAAGCTTTTTCAACGGCTTCAATCACTTCTAAAGGATGCAATAAACCTAAATTTAAATAAGGAGAAATTAAAGCGTGCCACATCGTATCTTCTTCTATGAGCATGGCATCTTGATAAGTCCCAAATTGTGGCAGAGATTGTTCTATAAAATGATGTAAAACTGCTAAAGCTTGCTGACGAGTCACTCCCCAACGAAAAGGTTCTAATTCCCCATAAAGCGAAATATTTTTTAGATGTTTTACCTGTAAAATTACATCTTGAGTCATCTCATCAGGTTCAAACCATAGAGGAGAAGGAGGGTTTAATTTATCTTTTGGTGATTTACGATTTTCTTTATCAAAATTCCATCGTCCTCCAACGGGTTGATCGGCTTCCATTAAAATATCAAACCGTTTACGTCCCTCTCGATAAAAATCTTCCATTAATAAACGCTTGCGGTTTTTTTGCCATTGTTTAAACTCTGTTTCACTCCAGAGAAACAGATTATTAGGAATCAGATTAATTTGACAAGGCAATTCTAAATTTTGAATCAATTGAGCAAAAGGACGATCATTCGGTTGCATTACCTTTAATTCACTAATTTCATTGTCCTTAATCCAATTATTTAAAGGGTTTTCAAAGTTATCTGCTGCTTGAATATAAGTGACTGATAAATTTTTATCCTGTAATTCATTGGCAAAATGCCGCATCGCAGACCACACCAAAACCAGCTTTTGACGATGATAAGGTCGCACCTGAATATGCTGTAAAGACTCAATCAAAATAATCGGTATTTTTGAGGATAAATCACAGCTTTTGAGAGCAGCCTGTTCTTCCCAGAGTTGGTCGCCTAAAATCCAAATGCCACAGGTCATATCAAAAACAATATATTGTGTAGAATATGACTGTAGACTAACATAGTCTGATTAACCTTTGATCTACTCTAAGTCAGACAATATAGATGATGCTTTTATTTAAGAGATCATCCTCATTAATGAGGATGATTATGAGTCATGGCCGATAAGTTGACGGAAGATAAAGGGTTATAATTTTATCATTTCATACTCGCGATCTCAAACCGTTACCATCGACCCCCTGTCTTCTCAAAATAAAGAGAACTATATTTATCCATCTAGGATGTTATTATGAATCACAGGACAGACGTTAAAATATACTGAATTTTTAGCTATGAGTGAAGACCTTGTCAGATGTAGAGAGATTAATCTGGAACATTTAGGGAATATAGAGTGACACTCGGGTAAATTCGCCACACTCAACTAAAATCTTAACTGCTGAGAAAATATTTATCACAGCTAAACTCAGCATCAGAAAGTAACATCAGGAGGATTCATTCTCAGTTAAGATAAAGATTAATTGCATCAATCTCCCAAAAATGATTTTATATAATTGAAGTGTATAAAAATATGATTTTAGTGTGAAAAGCCAGAAGCAAATTCAGTAATACTACGTACCTATCTACTGATTATGATCACTCAATGGGGGTCTTGTATCTCATGCAGGGAATAGACTATGTTTAAATTCGGTCAATCCTCTTTCCGTCGTATCTTATTATCCCGAATTTTATTATTGAGCGTACCCATTTTATTGGTGGGGGAGTATGTTACCTATCGTAAAGCCCGCTCTGGATTACTGGAAACAGCCCGCCTCAATTTAACAGAGAGTGCAGTTCAAAAGGCTGAAGAAGTTCGGGACTGGGTGAACGTGCTGCAATCGAGTTTAATGCTAGCAGCAGAAAATACGATGCTACAGTCCCCTGATCCTGAAAATTATCAGGCATTCTTAGAAGAATTACAACAACAATTTCCCACAAAAATTGGTTGCCTGCAATTGAGCGATCTTGAAACCCAGCAACCCGTTGCCAGTACTTGTGGAAATGCAGCAATTGCCCCAACTCCTGACAATTTTTGGTTACAACAGCAACCCCCTGAACGGACTTTAGGCTTTTCCAATGTTCATATTCGTTTGGATCACACCACCCCAGTTAAAAATCAAAATAATCAAACACCGTGGCGCAATCAGATTAATTTGGTGTTGATGGCACCGGTTTATATTACCCAAGCACAGAGCCGTCAATTACGTTATGCTCTTACCCTTCAGTCTACCCTGTATCTGGCTGCTGATGACCGCCCCAAATCCTTAAGTGGGTTTACCGTTGTTCTCGATCAAAGTGGTAAAATTATTGCTCATCCTAGTATAGAACGGGTGGGACGCAACATTGAACAAGAAGTGGATGCTAACCGCCTCAAAAACTTAATTCGACGGGCTTTAGCAGGAGAAATTGACTTTATTCACCTATTTTCATTTGAACAAAGTGATGTTGAACTGTTAGCTGGGTATGATGCAATTCCTAGCCCATTAACAGGTAATAGCGAAGATCAATGGGTGATTTTAGCAGTTACCAGCTTAGAAGATGCCTTATCTGGCTTAGAAGATATTAACTCAATTTTAATTTATCTTACCTTTAGTCTGATTATAGCCAGTATTATTGCAGCCCTCTACCTGTCGCGAGACTTAGCCAAGCCATTAGAACAACTTCGAGATTACGCTCTAACGGTTAACAGTTTAGAATCTCAAACAGCCGTCCCTAAAAATCTAAAAATCCGTGAGTTTACTCAAATGGGGAAAGCGCTTGAAGTGATGGTTGAACGGTTAAAGTTGAGAGCAGAAGCCTTAGAATTTGCCTCCCGAGAAGCCTCGATTGCAAATCAGCTTAAAAATGAATTTTTACGAGTCGTTTCTCATGAACTAAGAACGCCTTTAAACGGGATTATTAACTCTCTTCAACTCTTAATTGATGATTTATGTGACGATCGAGATGAAGAGCTAGAATATTTAAATATGGCAAATAAATCGGCTTTAAGTTTATATGATATTGTCAGCGACATTTTAGAAATTGCTTTAATTCAGGAAGGGAAGCTCTCTATTAACTCAAAAGAAATTGACTTATCTCAACCCTTAAAAGATGTGGTGAATTTAACTCAATATGAAATTCAACAGAAGGGATTAAAGCTACATCTAGATCTAGCTCATCAACCCGTAAGAGTTATAGTAGATCAAGACAAACTGAAGCAAGTATTTTTAAATATTATTAGTAATGCGATTAAGTTTACTCCCACAGGATCAATTACAATTTCAACACAAATTCAAACTCAGCCGCATCATTCAGAAGATCAAGTGATAATTCAAATTAAGGATACAGGAATTGGTATTGCTAAAGAAAAGCAGAAAAAGCTATTTCAACCCTTCGTTTTAGTGGATGGTTCGACCACACGAGAATTTGGTGGTATTGGTTTAGGGTTAGCATTATCTAAAAGCTTAGTGCAAATGATGGAGGGATGGATTACTCTAGAAAGTCATGGTATCAATCAAGGCACTATTGTAACCATTACCCTCCCATTAGCTCATAAAACCACCCAGCCACTAGAAGCTAAACAACTTAATTCAGCGAGGTCTTAAACTATTTTGTCTAGAGTTTATTAGGCACTGGGAAGTCATGATTAAGGAAATAGAGAATAGTGAACTTAATAATACATTACCTATTCCCTATCACCTCATAATCCTATGAAGTCGCTTCAGTTAACTCAGGCTCTTTTTCTTTTGATGCAGTTAGATTCACTTTAACCACCCGATTAATCACCTCTTGAGCCTTGGGTAGATGAAGGGTTAAAATCCCTTCAACATAGTCCGCTTTGACCTCAGTATGAACAATCGCTTCAGGTAAAGGAATGATACGAGAAAACTGACCAACAGGGAATTCTGAGTAAAGATATTGACTGCCTTCTGCTAATTCCGGGCGCTGAGTTTTACCCGAGATTGCAACAGCTTTCTGGGTCGCTTCAATATTGAGTGCTTCAGTCTCTAAGCCTGGAATGACTGCTGTAAGAATATAATCGTTTTGTGTTTCTTGCAATTGGGTTACGGGAGTCCAACGGTTTGTAACTTGAGGCGTGACAACAGTATTAAAAGCACGGTCAAATTGGCGTTGAATTATTTCTATTTCAGCAAAAGGATTATGAGCGAACATCATTATTAATGATTCTCCTTTCAACTAAGTGTTGTATGAATTTGAATGATAAATGATTGATTACATCTTTAATCATGCAATAAGAAATTATCAGTTAAAAGGGGGAAGAACCGTACTTCATTCGACAACTTTCCCTACCTCAAAATCCGGTTATTTTTAGGCAGTCTAGAAAACCGAACCCGATCGGGACGGAAAACCTAAATAATCACGTTCAACAGGAGTTAAAAAGTTCCTTGTAGGTGCCTCCGACAGACGCACCCTACAATCTATAAATAGCCCCAGGGAGTTGAGGGTCGGGAAAACTTGCAACTCTCTTAATCCCAGACCCAAAGAGCCTATTGCCTCATCATAATCAATAACAAATAATGAATCGGTCACGAACACTCGTACAATGGGATGGAGTAGGAGTTCAACTTGCACTCAAATCTCTCATCTCAATCTTGTGATGGGTGGGAGAGACGCTACCGGCATTACAGGAGGCTTTAACCTGCGAGAAACATGACTAGTCAAGATGAGCAAATGATGGTAATAGCTGATGACACCCCCTCAAATAATCAGGAGTCCACTTTTGATTTATCCTCCTATTTAACACAGCGCAAAGCTGAAGTTGAAGCCGCGCTTGACCAGTCCCTTCCGGTCACCTATCCCGAAAAAATCTATGAAGCCATGCGCTATTCTCTCTTAGCGGGGGGAAAACGTTTGCGTCCGATTCTCTGCTTAGCCACTTGTGAGTTAATGGGGGGAAGCGTAGAGATGGCAATGCCGACGGCTTGTGGGTTAGAAATGATTCATACCATGTCTCTGATTCATGATGACTTACCCGCTATGGATAATGATGATTATCGCCGAGGCAAACTGACAAATCACAAAGTTTATGGGGAAGATATCGCCATTTTAGCCGGAGATGGATTGTTGAGTTATGCTTTTGAGTTTGTGGCGGCAAAGACTGAGAATGTCCCGGCTGAGCGGATTTTGCAGGTGATTACCCGTTTGGGTCGTGCGGTGGGGGCAACCGGTTTGGTGGGGGGTCAAGTAGTGGACTTAGACTCAGAAGGTAAACCGGATATCACCGAAGAAACTCTGACATTTATTCATACCCATAAAACCGGAGCATTGCTATGCGCTTGTGTAGTTTGTGGCGGGATGCTGGCTGGGGCCGCAGAATCCGATTTGAGGCGCTTATCTCAATACGCCCAGAATATTGGCTTGGCATTTCAAATCGTTGACGATATTCTGGATATTACTGCCACCCAAGAAGAGTTGGGCAAAACAGCGGGTAAGGATATTCAAGCTCAAAAGGCAACTTATCCCAGTCTGTGGGGACTAGAAGAGTCTAAAACTCAAGCCTCCAAACTGATTGACCAGGCGAAAGCCGAACTCGCAAGCTATGGCGCATCTGCTACACCTTTGGTTGCGATCGCAGATTTTATTGTTAGTCGCACTCACTAGAGGTGTCAACCCCTATGGAAGACTTTGGTAAAGTTTTAGAGAATCATGTTCTCATTGTTTCTGTACTTGCTTGTCTGGTTGCTCAAGCTTCCAAACTGGTGGTAGAGTTGGTGCAACACGGTAAAATAAATTTCCGCGTCCTCACCACAACTGGGGGGATGCCGAGCGCTCACTCTGCTTTTGTGGGAGCTTTAGCCGCAGGAGTCGGACAACAAATTGGATGGGCCAGTCCAGAATTTGCGATCGCAGTTGTGTTTGCGGTGATTGTCATGTACGATGCAGCCGGAGTCCGTCAAGCGGCCGGAAAGCAAGCCCGAATTCTCAATCAAATGATTGATGAGCTGTTTCAAGAGCACCCTCAATTTAATGAAGATCGGCTCAAAGAGTTACTCGGACATACTCCGGTTCAAGTCATCGTCGGATTGGCTTTAGGAATTCTGGTCTGCTGGCTGAGTGAATTCACCCCTTATTGAAAACTTACGTCTAACGGCTAAGTTTCCCCTTAATCAATTTGAGGGCGCATCACACTCACCCGACGACTATCCACCACGAGGGTTAAAAATCCCTGACGGCTAAGTTCGTTCAGGGTAGAGGCGGCTGTGTCCGCATCACGGGTGTATTCAATTAAAAGATAAGGCCGCTGACCGTAGGAAACCAAGCCAATATCCCCGTTTAATGTTTGACGGAGTTGTTCGGCGAGTTCAGGTTGATTCAAATAATCCACTAATACTGCATACCCTGGCCCTAACTGTTCGGGGTTGAAGGCTGGGCGGGAAATTTGACGGGCAGCCGACTGAGTATAGAGCCGTTGTGGGGACTCAGATGTTTCCGGCGAACTTTCAGCTTCAGCCCCTTCTGGTCTGACAATATAAGCCTGTAAGCCCACCGCATCTTCTAAATAAGCGGCCCAGTCTTCGGCAATTAAGTGATCTTCAAATCCTCCTACGCGGGTCACCACATCATCAATATATTGACAAACTTCACTGTCAATATCCTGGGGTAGTGTCTGACGAACTTGCTGTTGCTCAGTTGAAGTTTGACTGATAATCAGTAGAAGATATTCCTTATCTTCCGGGGGTTGACAGCTTGCCATAGCCAAAGCTGGCTTGATATGACTGACGCCATTAACCAGTAATACTGCTGCCCAACCCGCAAGAATTCCTAAGCCTCGAACTTGCATCTGATGCATCTTTCACTCAGTTCAACTAGATCTAGCTTTAGCTTCATTATTGTACACATCAGTGGCACAATTGGATTTAAGCAGTTGGGGTTAAGGAAGCTAAGGGGTCAGGAATAGTCGCAGTGGGCGCAAGAAAATCTCCGGTGAGTACATATTCTAGGCGCAGTTTCAACCAAGTCATAAACTGAGCTTCTGTTGTAATAATTGCGGCGGCGGGTTGAGGGCACTTTTGCTTAATCTCGGCAAACTCAGGTGCCTCTAGAAAAGCGGGTTGACACACTAACCAAAAGTTAATCTCTTTTTCTTGTTCTTGGTAGTTGCGAACTCGTTCTTTTAAGACTTCTTCGAGGGGTTCTTCTTCGAGGAGAAAGTGTTTGCTGGCTAAAACATAGTAGTAAGTTTGCATAGGGATTTAATTGACTCAGTGACTGATTAAATTACTCAATTGTGGCATTTTACCAAACTTTGACTGTCGGATGAAAACCCGCAGAGGTTTATCCGCACCGTCTTCAGATTACTGTTTCTATTTTTAAGCATGAAACGGTTGAGCCAAGATTGCTTGTTTCATTTCCCGCACTGCCCGATCTAAACCCACCAGCACAGCACGACTGATAATTGTATGACCAATATTCAGTTCTTCCATCCCGGCAATAGTAGCCACAGGATAAACATTCCAATAGGTTAAACCATGCCCTGCATTCACCCTTAAACCGGCTTCAGTGGCAAGTTGACTGCCTTGGGCTAAAATCTCTAATTCTTTGGCTTGCTGCTCTCCCTTGGCGATCGCATAGCAGCCTGTGTGTAATTCAATAAACTTCGCCTGCACTTTTGCCGAGGCTTCAATTTGAGCCGGGTTCGCATCAATAAACAAACTCACCGGAATACCCGATCCCTGCAACTGACCCACGATCTCCGTCATACGAGACACTTGACCCGCGATATCTAAACCGCCTTCTGTGGTAATCTCTTCCCGCCGTTCTGGCACTAAGGTAATATAATCGGGTTTAATCTCTAACGCGATCGCTACCATCTCATCAGTGGCTGCCATTTCTAAATTCAGATGAGTCATGACGGTTTCCCGCAACAACCGCACATCTCGATCCTGAATATGACGACGATCTTCGCGCAAATGTACCGTAATACCATCAGCTCCGGCCAATTCTGCGATCGCGGCTGCCGCCACTGGATCGGGTTCAACGGTTCGACGAGCTTGTCGCAGGGTTGCAACGTGATCGATATTAACACCCAGGGTAGGCAATGTGGTTGACTCCTACAATTCTAAATTTCCGTCTCAATAGTATAGAACCCATTTGACATCTTCGGATATACAGTATCATCGATCAAAAATACCAGACTCATAGACATTTATAAAATGAGATTATAATATTTTATTAATCGTTTTAAAATCCATATCAATATCTCAAATTTCGATAAATTTAGACTGAGAATTATTTTCAATAAGTAACGTGATTGCGTTAAGGAAAATGTTTGGCGAGACGGGAAATGTTTGGCGCGCGCGCCAACCCGTCAAAATAGCCAACTTTCCGAGTTTCAGGCTTTATGATATTCTAATAATCGAAGGGGGTGTATTGCTATATCAAATTCTATAGTCCTCAAACCTAGAAAACGCGTAACGGAAAATGTTTGGCGATAGCCAACTTTCCGAGAATCTCCCGAAATTTTCACCCCTATCTTATCCTGCAAATGAATG
>CAYNXM010000396.1:0-7269 GCA_964401105.1 uncultured Lyngbya sp.
TCGCGGTAACCAATAATCCATTGACCCCCGGGATGCCAGGGCGCTGATGAACCCCCCCACTGATTTTCAACGGTATAATTATTACTGCCCTCTCGAGTGGCTTTGAAACCAATAGGGCCTTCACCGGCATAAGTCATAGTGCCATTGAAAGTTTGACCGCCATCATTAGATGTGATATTAACTGCAACTACATTTTGGTTATCGCGACCGCCTAAACTCCAAGTCCCGCCTTGATGCCAGGGCGCTGATGAACCCCCCCACTGATTTTCAACTTGATATAGTGTCAAAATTTTTTCTCCTGAAAGTATTTAATACTCAGCTCAATATAGCAAATAATATCTTGACGACAATGGTTGTTATAAAAATTTACTGCAAACTAAAGTCTTCTTCTCCAATTTGATTGGCTGTAATTCCCGGAAGAGTGGCTAATATTTCACCGCTATTCGTCACTTGAATTTGAGTCTGTTGATCGACAGTTATAATATTGAGTTGATTGAAACTGAGTCCGGCTAATACAAATTCATCTAAACCCGGTTCAAAATCTGCAATAAAATCTGTTCCCGTTTCAGCCACGAGTAAAAAGCGATCGCTACCTTCTCCACCGACTAATGTATCATTACCTAAATCTCCAGCAATGAAATCATCCCCGGCTTCCCCGGCCATTAAATCATCTTCTTTACCGCCATAAATTGTATCATCTCCTTCACTCCCTAAAATCGTATCTTCTCCTCGGTTACCAAATAACAAATCATTTCCTTTTCCACCCCGAATAAAATCGATATCGCTGAGGTTATCATCTGCTAAAGTTTCCCCAACGCCGCCAAACAGGGTATCGTTGCCATCATTACCATAGAGGTTGTCATCCCCTTGACGACCAAACAACAAGTCATTATCTAAATTGCCATAAAGATTATCATCGGCTTCGAGTCCTCTGAGAGTATCGTCCCCTTGAACCCCAACTAACTCATCATTTTCCGGAGTCCCAGTTAAGGTATTGGCTTGGTTATTTCCGATAATTGTATTGCTGGTATTATTAGGCAGACGAATTGGAATGTTAATTTCCGGGGGTTGATTGCCGCCATCTCCATTCCCATCTCCGGGTAAGGGTGGAATTTCAGGAATATCGGGTAAGTTTAACTCTGATACGGTCAAGACAAATTCATCAATAATAGTATCTTCCCCATCATCAGCCGTGACTGTTACATTGAAATTACCTGAAGTGGTGGTTGCGCCAATAATTACCCCAGTTTGTTCGTTTAGACTAATTCCAGGCGGTAAACCGCTACTGGTAAAGGTGAGAATATCTCCATCTTCATCTACAAAGTTATCGCTAATTTCTAAACTAAACCCCGACTGAACTAACGCTGCTTGGTCACCAATGGGTTCAACTACGGTGGGAGGAATATTAGGTGGCCCAATATTAACCTTGACAGAGGCGGTTTCCACTTCACTGCTAAAGGCTGAGTTTCCGCCATTTTCGCTGGTGTCGGCAACGTCTCCATTCACTCCTGTGGTTGCGTCCCAACCCCGAAATGTAATCCCTTGATCGACGGTTCCGCTGCTAAAATCAGTACTGGGAATAAACCGAACTGCGGCATTAGCTGTTAATAACCGCGCGGTATTTGCTGTGGGGGTATTAAATGCTGTCCAGGTTGTACCATTATCAATGGTATATTCCCAAGTTCCATTATTATTATCAACAGCAACGACAGCAATTCCTAACGGATCGTTATCGACATCGGTGACAATATTTTCAATCAGTTGAGAAACTAATGTTCCTGAATTTTCTGTGGCGGTACTATCGACTGGATCTAAACGAGTGTCACCGCTATTATCTAAAACTGGGGCATTATTTAAAGGGGTAATTTGATAAATAGTAGTACTGCCGCTAATATCGTTATTAACCACCAGTAAATTATTGCCAATATAAGTAATTTCTTCCGGCCCTAAATCACCGACGGCGGGGTTTAATACTTCTGTATCGGGGTCAAAGGGTTCAATGGTAAAGTCACGGTTATTGATATATTGTACCTCTACGGGATTATTCGGATCGGTAATATCATAAGCAAACACCCCTCCCATCCGTTCTAAGCCAATAAAGGCATAAGTTTTATCTTCAATAGTGGCAATTTCTATGGGTTCGGGTTCCGATCCTCGATTGTCGCTACGGTTATCAAAGGTATTTTCATCTTCGTCAGCGTTAAAAAAGTCGGGGAATTGTTCAGCAATCGTTTGTTCAAATTCATCCCCACTATCAAACACTAAATTTAAGCCATCTGCCTCAACTTGCCAAATGGAAAATGAACGACCCCCAAAGGTATAGAGTTGATCAAAATCTCCATCCCCATCAACATCCCCCAATGTATCTGTTACTTCCAAACGACCTAAATTTTCATCGAGTTGAAGGGTGGCGGCATCCGGAAACGCTTGTGGATCTAAAGTTAAATCCTTAATGCGAAATTCTTCACTAAACCCGTCATAATTACGATTGCTTCCTTCATTTGCCGTCACTAAATAAGTGACTCCTTCTACTTCATAAACATTGAGGGCATCGGGTTGATAAATCGAAAATAGATTAGTAGGAGTTGTAATATTAATCGCACCGTCGCGATCGCTGACATCTAAGCCATTTCCTGCAATACTATTATCCTTAAAACCTAGGGAAAATAAATCAGTAATCGTTTCTGAATTAATATCTAAAACTGCAACAGCGTTATTTTCTTGTAAGGTAATATAAGCTGTACTTGAATCTTCAGTTACGCCAATATATTCCGGTTCCAAATCCTGGGAAACGCTGGCATTTAACCCAAATATTCTCACCCCTGCATCGCGTAATTCATCAATTTGATCGTTAAATGCGGTAAAATCAGCGGTGTTAACGGTTTGGCTGGCAACATCAATAATACTAATGGATCCTTCAGGATCGACAGTATATTCTTCGTTGGGTTCCCCTTCATTCGCCACTAAAATCTTGCTGCCATCAGGGGTAAAAGTCAACATATCTGGCAGTGGCCCCACTTCCACTGACCCTTGAATTTCTCCCTGTGGGTTGAGAAAGACCACTTGACCATTTGCCTGCCTATCTTCAGCCGCGATCGCCACGACAATCAGATTATTATTAATGGCAATACTATTGGCACCTGCACCAAATTCTGCCAACGAAATCGATTGGGTTAAGGTAGGATTACTCGGATCACTCGCATCTAAGATATCAATAGTGATACTGGCTTCATTGACCACATATAATTGTTGAGTCGTAGCATCGTAAGCAACGGCTTTACTACTAGAAGTTGCACCGGATTGATAAGTTCCAACGACCGAAAGCAGATCTTGAGTCATCGTGTCATTCTCTCAGTGAGAGTAAAAAGGTTAAAGTTTATCATTATATTATGTCGAGTTGATGCAGTCTGATGTAAAGTTTAATATCTCAATCCCGGCAAAGATTGTCTAATTTTTGATTAGGCAGCAATTGAATAGATACAGTCTCAATTCTCGTGTTTTTGAGGGATAAAAACGTTACGAAAATATAAAACCTGTAGAGAATGACAAGTAGATCTGACTATTCTAGTAAACTGAATATTGAAATAGTAGCAGATTGTATAAACGACATTGTCTCTATGAAAACCTATGATTGGGTGGTAGTCGGTGCAGGTATTACTGGCGCGGCGGTGAGTTATGAATTAGTTCAACAAGGATTTAAAGTTCTTCTGGTTGAAAAAGATGATCATTTACGAGGGGCAACCCGCTACAGCTACGGCGGACTGGCTTACTGGTCTGGGACAACTGAATTGACCCGGCAACTGTGTGAGGAAGGACGCGCCATCCATCAAACATTATCTGAGGAATTAGAGGCAGAGACTCAATTTCGAGAAGTTGACTTAGTCTTGACCATTGCTGTTGAAGAAGACCCTCAAGCTGTGGCCAATCGCTATGGCGAGTTTGTCACTCCCCCCCAATTATTAACTGTAGCAGAAGCCTGTAAAATTGAACCGTTACTTAATCCTGATGCGATTTCTGGGGCTTTAACAGTACGTCATGGTCATATTTCACCTGATCAAACCAACGCCGCTTATCTACAAGCTTTTAAACGCTTAGGGGGTGAGATTAAAATCGCAGAAGTTACAGGACTGATTCAAGCAGAAAACCGAATTTCTGGGATACAAACCATTGATGGAGATTATTATAGCAATAACGTATTAATTTGTGCCGGTGGACTGAGTCGTCAGTTATTAAAATCAGCCGGAATTAATGTACGAGTTTATTTTACCCATACAGAAGTCTTAGAAACCCCACCTGTTGAGATTAAATTAAATACAATTATTATGTCAGCCGGGATGGAACGATTTCAACTCGAAGCCGATGCAACCCAACCCGAATTAGAATATTTATGGGATAAACCCGGTCATGAAATTGTACCGTTAATTATTGATCGAAGTGCGGTACAATTCTTGAATGGTCGTATGAGAATTGGTCAACCTTCTCGGATTTTAACCAATCCTAATACTAAAATTAACCCGAGTGAAAGCGAGTTTATGATTCGTCAAGCGATTGGCGAAATTTTACCCGATTTAGAACATTTACCCGCCACTTGGTCACACTGTTTAGTTGCCTTTACTCATGATGGTTTACCGTTAGTGGGTAAGATTCCTAATTATGAAGGAATTCATATCTTTTCCGGCTTTAGTAATCCCTTAGTCTTTATTCCACCATTAGCCAAACGGTTTGCTAAATTGATCAATGGAGAACCCGATCAGATTGTCCAACAGTGTTCTCCGAGTCGGTTCCCAGAAATAGATAAATACAAATAGTTCGGATCTCTAAATTGAAAACAATACAGGAAAAAATTGTCAACTAATCAACCCCTGATCAATGTTGGTTCTTGTTGAGACGACGCAGAAACTTCTAAAGGATCGTAACCTAGCTGTTGAGCAATTCGTTCTCTAGCTAAAGCACGGTACTCCCAAAAATGTTCTCCAGCCGCGCACAGACCTAAATACAGATTCAGAACTTGGGGTTTTCTTAACAGAATCGTCCATAATTGTTGCCAAAACTGTCCCCGAATTTCAGATCGGCGGATACCCTGATGCCAGATTAACTGAGTAATCAGCCGTAACCCCTTGCCGATGGGAAATTGCATCGTTTGCTTTTGTCCTGGCTGTGAACCCAGACTGAGGCATTGCTGGAAACAGCGTCTGAGATAGTGGGTGGGTTCGTAAAGTGTCCAGAAGCCTTCGACATACTCTTTGGCAATTTCGGCAATGGGGCGGGTGGGGATAAAATTCATCAGGGTATTCTGATCTCCCGTCGGATGAATGCTGTCACCCTCAACTAAACGCTGTTCTTGCTGGAGGCGATTCCAGAGTGCCGTGTTGGGCGGAGCTTGGAGGATGCCTAGCATCGGTTGAGGAATACTGGTTTCTTCAACAAAGGCTTGAATCCTTTCCCCCGCACCAGCCCGTTCTCCATCAAAACCGAGGATAAATCCGGCATAAATCAGCAAACCGGCTTCATTAATCTTGCCACAGGCTTCCACGAGTGGATTGCGAGTATTTTGTAGTTTGCGCGTCGCTTGCAAACTATCTTGATCAGGGGTTTCGATCCCTAGAAAAACGGCATAAAAACCCGCTTCAGTCATCAGGTGTAGTAATTCATCATTCTCTGCCAAATTAACCGAGGCTTCAGTCAGGAATGTGAATGGGTAGTCGTGCTGCTTCATCCAAGGAATTAATTCTCTTAAGAAATGTTTGACGTTGCGCTGATTGCCAATAAAGTTGTCATCGACGATAAACAGCGAACCACGCCAGCCTAAGTCATAGAGGGTCTGCAACTCTGCTAAAATCTGACTCGGTTCTTTCGTGCGGGGTTTGCGGCCGTAGAGGGAAATAATGTCACAAAATTCGCAGTTAAAGGGACACCCGCGAGAGAACTGTACCGTCATCATTAAGTAAGCATCTTGCTGAAGTAGGTCAAAGCGGGGCATGGGGCTGAGTGTGACATCTGGTTTTTCCACAGAGCGGAAAATTCCCTGGGTTTGACCTTGAGCGATCGCTTCGAGAAACAGGGGAACGGTTAACTCTCCCTCATCTAAAATGAGATAGTGCGCTCCAGATTCTAAGGCATCCTGTGGGACAGAGGTGGGGTAGGGACCTCCAACGGCTACTTTTTTGCCTAATTGTACGGCTTTTTGAATCAGAGTGTGGAAATCGGACTTTTGCACTACCATAGCCGAGAGAATAACCACATCGCACCACTCCCAATCAGCCTCTGTTTCAAGGCTGACATTGCGATCATAAAATCGAATCTCCCAATTTGGGGGGAGGAGGGCTGCGATAGTAATGATACCAAGGGGTGGCATAAAGGCTTTCAGTCCAGCGATCTCTATAAAGCGATCATAAGACCAGAAAGACTGGGGAAACTTAGGGTAGAGTAACAGGACTTTCATCAAATCAGCTCCTTGAGGCGTAATTATTTTAACTAGGGTTCCTGTTTGCCTCGACCTGCTTGCCAAGGCTAGCATTGAGATCAAAACTCTCTCTCAAATGATCTCAAATCCAGTGAACGCTTCTACATTTTGTCGGAAAGCAATTAAGGCACGATTAGATTGATACTCGGTAAGACCAGAGAAGAGAGCTTCCGAGACTGCCTGGGACACAACAGTTTTGATCTCAATATTGGTATTTTGACATCCTCTCCCTCTGATTTTTCAAATACAGAGGGAGATTCCCCGGTTCGCACCGAAGATTTCCTGTTTCAACGCCAGTTGACTAGACACCGTTTCCAGTATCCCCGTCACATCGACTCCACAGGCATTTTCTATTCCCCGTTGCCCACGGGTACAAATTACCATTGCGGACGCTATATCTCGATTGACTTCAAAGCCACAATCAGGACATTTGTGTATACGTTCACTTAAGTCTTTTTTACCGTCTTGAAAAGTTTGGCGGGAGGTCAACCGACACCGCCAACTTTCCGCTGTATTTACACCACAATTAGGACAAGTTTGTGATGTGTAATTCGGGTTAACTTTAGCAAAATATACACCGCGTTTAAAACAAACCCAAGACAAAATATTAAAGAATTGTCGACGGAAAATGTTTGGGCGTGACGGGAAATGTTTGGCGTGACGGGAAATGTTTGGGCGTGACGGGAAATGTTTGGCGCGCGCGCCAACCCGTCGATAGCCCAACCCGTCAAGATAGCCAACCCGTCGATAGCCCAACCCGTCGTACCGAATCCTGCATCAAGAGTATGTTTACGCAACATTCCTTT
>CAYNXM010000397.1:0-8648 GCA_964401105.1 uncultured Lyngbya sp.
TAAAAGAAACTGTTAGTCAAATTGAAAGTAGAGAAAATAATATTAAGCAAATTTATTGTCAATCGGGATTTGAAATAGAGTGCGATCGCGTTTTTTGGGTGACGCAAGCGGGGGCTGCTTCTTGGTTAAAACAAACTGAATTAGCAACAGATGAACGAGGTTTTATCCAGGTTAAAGATACATTACAATCTGTCTCCCATCCTCAAGTTTTTGCGGCTGGAGATGTGGCAACAATTATCAATCATCCCCGTCCTAAAGCTGGTGTGTTTGCGGTTCGTCAAGGAAAACCTTTATTTGAAAACTTACAACGAATTTTACAACAAAAGCCGCCTCAATCTTTTATTCCTCAACAGGAATTCTTAATTTTAATTGGTACAGGAGATGAAAAAGCTATTGCATCTCGAGGTGGGTTTCGTTTGGGGCCGTATTCTTTTTTATGGCGATGGAAAGATTCTATTGATCGTAAATTTATGGATCAGTTTCGCAATTTATCTGTTAATATGGATGAACCTAAACAATTAGAAATGCATTGTAATGGATGTGGGGCAAAAGTTAGTAGTTCTATTTTAAAACGAGTTCTAAATCGGATTCAATCTTCCACTCAACGAGAAGATATTTTAATCGGATTAAATCAAGCAGATGATGCCGCAGTGATTAAAGTTCCTGAAGATCAAATGATGGTGCAAACTGTTGATTATTTTCAGGCTTTATTCGACGATGCTTATTTATTTGGAAAAATTACAGCAAATCATTGTTTAAATGATCTGTTTGCGATGGGGGCAAAACCTCAAACTGCATTGGCAATTGTTACCTTACCTCATGGAATTTTAACTCAACAAGAGGAGATGCTTTATCAATTGTTACTCGGGGCAACAGAGGTGTTAAATATTGCCTCAGCAGAATTAATCGGTGGACATACAACAGAAGCAGAAGAATTGGCATTTGGTTTAACTTGTAATGGCTTAGTTACTGAGAATCAATTATTACGAAAAACTGGATTAAAACCCGGTAACATATTGATTTTAACGAAAGCATTAGGAACCGGAACTTTATTTGCAGCGGATATGCATTTACGATCCAAAGGACGATGGATTGAAGCTGCGATCGCATCAATGTTATTATCTAATCAAGCGGCTGCAAATTGTTTTCAGCGTTATCAAGCTACAGCTTGCACCGATATTACCGGATTTGGCTTAGTCGGACATTTAATAGAAATGATTATATCTGATGAGATTAGGGTTGAATTAAACTTAGCAAATATTCCCATATTATCCGGTGCAACAGAAACCATAAAGCAAGAATTTTTTAGTTCAATTTACTCAGAAAATTTACAAGCATCTCAATGGATTCAAAATCAAGAAGAAGTCTATTTACATCCTCTGTATCCGATTTTATTTGATCCACAAACATCTGGAGGACTATTAGCAAGTCTTCCCGCAGAATTAGCTAAAGATTGTTTACGGGAGTTGCATCATTTAGGCTATGATCAAAGCTGCATTATCGGTGAAGTGAAAGCCAATACTAACAATAAATTACCGATTGAAATTATAATTTAAAATTCATAAATTACTAACCTGGATATCAGATTCTGTGAGTCAGAAGCTTTACCAAAGTGATCAAAGTCTGATAGAATATATTTTTCATCAAACTATATATCATATTTTCTGCTCTTTTCATTCATTATTTGAAGGAATGCAGGATTTTTTAAAACCGTTTGAAATGACTAGGGTTCACTCATTTTCCTGTCAAATTATGAAGGACTAAAAATAAGGTAATTATGAATCTAATTATGATGATAATTTTAACTTAAAATAATTTAAAAATGTCAAGCTTTGAAAATATCCTAGAGTTTTGGTTTGGAAATAAAAATCAGAGAGACTATGGCAAGCCTAAGCAGTTTTGGTTTACTAAAGATGCCAAAATAGATGAGACAATTAAACAGCAATTTATCACAGATTATGAAGTAGCAAAACAAGGCATTTTAGATAGTTGGAAAAACTCCCCCCGAAGCTGTTTAGCCTTAATTTTACTCTTAGATCAGGTTCCCCGTAATATTTTTAGAGGTCAACCTCAGATGTATGCCACGGATGAACAAGCCTTAAATCTCGCTAAATTTGCGGTAGAAAATGAATTAGATCAACAATTACTTCCTGTTGAACAATGGTTTATTTATCTCCCATTTGAACACAGTGAAAATCTCGATCATCAATGTCAAGCCGTTGCTTTATTCCGGAAATTAAGCGATCATCCAGATAGTGCGATTACAATTGATTATGCAATTCGTCACTTTGAGGTAATTCGGCAGTTTGGACGCTTTCCCCATCGAAATCAGATTTTAGGCCGAGAAACCACCCCCGAAGAAGCAGAATTTCTCAAACAACCGGGTTCTTCTTTTTAGCTGAACGATCGCCTAAAACCCTAAAAAAGTTTGACAGATTGTCATTTTCATTTTGAACTTAGATGTGATAAATTCTCTCAAGAAAACTCAGTGTTTCAGCGATCAATCTAAATTACTGTATTGTCGGTTAATGAAAAAACTTTACTCTAAACTTTTGACTGCAAGTGTAGTATTTTTAAGCTATGGCTTAATTTCTCCTGACTCGGCTGAAGCGGTTACATTTGACTTAAGTTGGACAGGACAAACTTTAGGTTATTCTGCCAATGGTTCATTTAGTTACGATCAAACCCAAAACTATGCAGATGGAATTGTTCGCAAACAGGATCTAGAATCTTTTGATATTTCCTTTTTTGATCCAGATGGAAATTTAATTCAAGCTTTTCCGGATAATCATTTAGCCTTAGCTGAATTTAACTTTAATTTTGATACTTCTAATAATACAATTTTGCAAGAAGGAGTTTGGAATGAAGCAGACGGTTTAAATGTAGGGGGTATTCGCGGCGAGGAACTTAATTTCTGGTCAGCCCCGAACCCCAAAGCAGATTTATTTCCGGATGATAAACCCAGTCCTCATGTTCATTTTACAGATTGGGGAAACGAATTTCCAGATTTGCCTATTGGGTTTACAGGGAGGCGAACGCATCTTGATATTGCATTTTTCACCCGTACCACTGCAGAAGTTCTCAATGATCCGACAGCAGGAGATATGTTCGGTCAAAAATTAATTGCAACAAAAGTTCCTGAACCCAATCTCACTTCAGTCTTACTAGGATTAGGTTTAGTGGGAGTTATATTTCGCAGATCTAAGGGCAATAAATGCTTATGAGATAAGACTTAAGCGTAATTTTTCGCCTATTTTATTATAGCAAAAAACCCGGCTTCTTCTAGAAACTGGGTTTTTCAAATTACAGGAAGTTATTGAATTTATCGATGACGAATGTATTCATAGATTTGTACATAATCTGTACCCGGATTATTCCAAGAATAGTCATATTCCATGCCTTTAAGCTGAAGTTTTTTAAACTCTTTAGGATAGTGATCCCATAACCCAATTGCCCGATCCATTGCCGATTCTAACGCTTGATTATCTGTTTGATAGAATACATAACCGTTGCGTTCTTCAGGGGGCTTTGTTTGACAGTAATCTCGATCAAATACGGTACTGACTAATCCTCCGACACCGCGAACAATCGGTACTGTTCCATACTTTAACCCAATCATTTGAGTTAAACCACAAGGTTCATAATTACTGGGAACAATAATCAGATCCGATCCGGCATAAATTAAGTGGGCTAACTCTTCATTAAAGCTAATTTCCAAATGACAATCTGGGTTATCGTTCAAGAAACTCTTTTCATGCCAAAACCAATTATTAATAGCAGCTTCAGTTGCAGACCCGAGTAGAATAAATTGGGCGTTTCGCTGCAAAGCATAATACATGGCATGATGCACTAAATGTACCCCTTTCTGTTGATCTAATCGACCAATGAAACTGATAATCGGTCGTTCGACATCCCGTAGTAATAATTTTTCCCGGAGGGCTTTTTTGTTTTTATCTTTCCCGGTTAAATCATCTAAACTGTAATGATAGGGAAGAAATTGATCGATTTCTGGATTCCAAGTATTGTAATCAATCCCATTCAGAATTCCACCAAATTTATTTTGATGAATATGTAGCGTATGACCCAATCCATACCCACATTCTCCTTGATGGGCTTCCCAAGCATGGTGAGGTGAAACAGTGGTGACAAAATTAGAATAAGTAATACCACCTTTCATGAAATTGAGAGCAAAAGGACTAAAATTATCCTGTAAACGGTCATACTGAAAATAGTAATTTTCTTGATTTAAACCCGTTGCCCATAATGCCTCAACACCTGCTAATCCTTGATGTTTGAAATTATGAATCGTATAGCAAACTCGGATATTTTCCATGCCATAATATTTGTACATTTCGTACAACATCACAGGCACTAAACCCGTTTGCCAATCATGACAATGGAGGATATCAGGACGCTTTCCTGTTTTTAATAAAAACTCTAAAGCCGCCTTACAGAAAAATGCAAAGCGCATATTATCATCATCACAACCGTAATAGCAACCTCGGTTGAATAATAAATCTGTTGAATGGGAATCGATGAAAAAACAGAGTCGTCCATGTACCCAACCGCACAAGACATCACAATGAATTGCCCCACCATACCACGGAACCCATAAATCTCGGTAAGCTTCATGCAGTCCCCAGATTTGGTCATACCGCATACAGTCATACTTGGGGAGAATAATCTCAACCTCATGACCTCGAATTTCTAACTCTCGACTTAGCCCATAAACAACATCACCTAATCCGCCAGCTTTAATTACGGGGGCGCATTCTGAGGCAATCTGTACAATGTACATACCGACTCCTAACTTCACAAAAATTTACATCGTATTTTTCTATTCAACCACCGAAAGCGGACGAATGGTTAGAAAAATCAGTCTTTGGGTGAGGGAATGAGTCAGGAGTAAGGAGTAATGAGTGGGATTTATTTATTATTACAGTCAAAGATTTTTACCCCTGTTCCCTGTTCCCTATTTTGTTGCGATCTGTTAAGGTCTATTTCATTCCGTCACAACTGAGGCAAATCTGCCCCCCTCTCTAGCCACTCCGTGATACCATCTCAGCTTATAACAACGATTTAGATAGGAGAATACCTTTGACTCTACGGGTTGCTGTTGTTGGATCTGGCCCAGCAGGTTCCTCTGCTGCTGAGGTTTTAGTAAAAGCTGGAATCGAAACTTACTTATTTGAACGCAAGCTGGATAATGCCAAACCCTGTGGAGGCGCAATTCCCTTGTGTATGGTGGATGAATTCGATCTACCCCCCGAGATTATCGATCGACGGGTACGGAAAATGAAGATGATTTCCCCATCTAATCGGGAAGTTGATATTAATATTGAAAACGAAAACGAATATATTGGGATGTGCCGTCGTGAAATCCTAGACGGTTTTATGCGCGATCGCGCCGAAACTCTCGGTGCAAAGCTGATTAACGGCACAGTTCATAAACTGGATATTCCGACAAATAATACAGATCCTTATACCCTCCACTACAGCGATCATTCTGAAGGGAAAGGGGTTGGGATTGCTAAAACCTTAAAAGTTGATGTGGTGATTGGGGCCGATGGGGCAAACTCCAGAGTCGCCAAAGCCATTGATGCTGGGGATTATAATTATGCGATCGCCTTCCAGGAACGGATTCGTATCCCCGACGACAAAATGGCCTACTACGAAGATCGGGCTGAGATGTATGTGGGTGATGATGTCTCGACAGACTTCTACGGCTGGGTATTCCCCAAATACGATCACGTCGCTGTGGGAACCGGTACGATGAAGGTCAACCAAGCCTCAATTAAACGATTACAAGCCGGTATCCGCGCCCGCGCTGCTCGTCGGATAGAAGGCGGTAAAATTATTAAAGTAGAAGCCCATCCTATCCCAGAACATCCCCGTCCCCGCCGGGTTGTGGGTCGGGTTGCCCTCGTGGGAGATGCCGCCGGAACGGTAACTAAGTCCTCGGGTGAAGGCATTTACTTTGCGGCGAAATCTGGCCGGATGTGCGCTGAAACGATTGTTGAAGTGACGGGTAATGGCGCGAAGCTGCCCACAGAAGATGACCTCAAGTTATACCTGAAACAGTGGGATAAACGTTATGGTATGACTTACCTGGTGTTGGATATATTGCAACGGGTATTCTATCGCAGTGATGCCACTCGAGAAGCTTTTGTTGAAATGTGTTCTGACCGGGATGTCCAGAAGATGACGTTTGATAGTTATCTCTATAAAACTGTTGTTCCGGCAAATCCTTTGGTACAGATGAAAATTACGGCTAAAACCATTGGTAGCCTGCTACGAGGTAACGCCCTAGCCCCCTAGGAATTTAACCCTGTAGAGGCGTTATATGTAACGTCTCTACAATGTTTCAGAAATAACTGAGGGCGAGTTCTGATTGGGTTGCTAGAGATATTAATTTTTCCGTTAAAGCTTTGACATACTGCTCACTGTTATAGTATTTTTGCACTAATTCATAGCCTTCTTGTGCGATCGCTTCGGCTTCTTCTGGATGGTCTAACAGATGAGTAATGCAGTCACGCATTCCTTTTACATCACCCGGTTGGACTCCAACAATCACCCCAGCATCGACGAACTTCTCTGCCAGTCCAGGGGTACAGGTCATCACCACGGGTCGCCGACAAGCCATCGCCTCAAACAAGGTTGCAAATCCAGCCTGAAAATTATGGGGTTTGAGGCTAATGACGACCACATCAGAATCTCGATATAGTTGTCGCAGATTTCGCCAGTCATAATAATCACAAGACATATTATCCGGCAACACATCCGGAAAGGTATCTGCGTATGTTTGGGCGGTAGGAGAAACGGCACAGACTTTAACATCCACATCCAAATCATGAGTAGCTTTGGCTAATGTGCGATAATCTCGTTGTTCTAAGCCGCCACTGCCAATGATAGGACGCTTCTTATTGGGAGATTGAGGACCAGGAGAGAAAAACAGAGTATCGGTTTGTTCATCCAGCAAATACACCCGTTGAGAAGGGATATTGAGATACTGTCGCAGAAAGTCCGCTTTGAATGCAGTATTCGTCATGAATAAATCAATCCGATTTTCCAGCTTAAACAGCTTCATCGCTAAACGACCGCGAGGACGGTCGGCATTATGAACCAATACAGCAATTTTGGGGCGATTTTGGGCTTCGCACATCGCAGCGATAGGATAACCGGAATCTTCACCAATACAAAACACAATATCATCACGGGTTAATTTTGGGGCTAAAGTTCGCGCCATTGCCCAATGTTGCGGTTTGCTGCCCCCAGTTAGTTTTGAGAGAATGCGGTCAGAAGTCGTGACACAAGCAACGTATTCACTGGGGTCATGGACAATCGCATTCAGTTTTTGACTCAGGGTCCTGAGAGTGTGGCGAGGAGAGTTGTCAGCCAGGGCTTCTTGTTCAAATCGTTCTAAGTCAAAATGACGGCTTAATAAAATGTGATATTTCATTGTTGAGTCAAGTAATAGGTGAATACAGAATCAAAAAATATACAGATTGTTATTGGGATCTATATTAATGATATCCTGAGGATTTTGATTGTATAGAAATTAAGTAGAAAAATACGATAATCTTAACGAGTCTAGTCCTCAATTCAAACCCCTTCACAATCCTCTTTGTGTCATGACTGTCGGTGAATTGTTTTTTTTCTAATTATAACTCTTCCTGATAATCCCTTCCTGAACCATATTTCCATGCCTCTAGCCAACGATGATAATAATATTGTTGAACGGGTGAAAGATTTTTAACCAGAGGTTCTAATGTATTTCCCAGGGGACTGAGAAGACTATAAACCCCTAAATTAATATAATGACCCGTCCAACTGAATAAACTGCCAATTCCTGCCTGAGGAATCACTGGAAATACCACACCTGGATGAAATAAACCGGTTTTAACTAAAGTTTTAGCTAAAGCCGGAAACTGCACCACATCTTGTAAAAAGGGTTTAAGAATGGGTTCACCGAGTTGTTGCATTTCTTGGAAAACAGCCGCCAACAACTGATTAATTTGATCGGGAGAAATAGTTTGATTCATCCCAATACTCATCGACCGTTGAAATAACCAAGTCACCGATAAACTGGGTTGATAAGGTTGCAATAAGGATAAAGCCGTATGACTTAAACAATCTGTTTTTAACGCTTCCTCAATTCCTATCGTTAAGCGGTTTAGATGACGGATCATAGCCCCAAATCCTCCAAAACTTAAAGGAGATTGATTGGCGCTGCTATCTCCAACTGGTAGAATTCGATCCCAAGGTGTTTGTAAAGGACTATCGCGGTAACAAGGAAAAAAGCCAAATAAAGCCCGTTTAAACTGCAACCTGTCGAGTGAAACCTGTTGATAATTTGGTAATAAACGGAAATATTCCTCAAACAAAAACTCTAAACTAAATCGCTGAGGATCTGCATCAATATAAGTAAATAAATACGTTGTTCGTCCATCACGGGCGGGAAACGCTTCCCAAAAATATTGACACTGATTTTGAATCGGGGTAAATGAAGCAAAAATATCCCCAGTTTTATTATTAGGATATCCCGTGGCACAAGTTCCGACAACTAAACACACCGCATCAGGTTTTTGCCCGTTTCTAGCTTGCCTGACGATTGGGGAAAAATGCCCCATCCCATCTAATAATAGCCG
>CAYNXM010000398.1:0-7997 GCA_964401105.1 uncultured Lyngbya sp.
AGGACGTGGCACAGTTAGCTGAAGAAAATGTAGAACAGGTGGTGCAAGTTCAGGCTGAAATTGCTCAAGTAGAGTCTCGTTTAAGGGAACAACAAGAAAGTTATCAACGCACTATTCAACAAGCTCAAGCCGAAATTGATCAGGCTCGGTTGCGTCTACAGGAGCAACAAAATAGCTATCAACGCACTATTCAACAAGCTCAAGCCGAAATTGATCGGGCTCAGTTGCGTTTTGAAGAACAACAACGCAGTTATAACAGTTTACTTCATTCCGGTGAATTAGCCCTGTTAAAAACTCAAGAACAACTTCAAAATTTAGACACCCAAATCACGACGCTGAACGCTGAAATTGCCCCGAATAAAAGTCAGATTAAATCATTAGAATTTCAGTTAAATCAACGAGTCTTAGCTGCACCGATTAATGGCACAGTCTTTCAATTTCCGATTCAAGGAAAAGGTTCAGTCGTACAACCGGGAGAGATGATTGCTGAAATTGCACCTCAAGGTGCTTCCCTAATTTTACGGGCACAAATGGCAACCTCACAAAGTGGATTTTTACAGCAAGGAATGGCAGTCAAGCTGAAGTTTGATGCCTATCCTTTTCAAGATTATGGTGTTATTGCTGGGAAATTAATCCGTAAATCTCCTACTTCTCAAAAGCAGGAAGCTAGTCAAGATAAAGCGGAAACATTTGATTTGGAAATTGAATTGGAGGAAACCTGTATTCCAACGTCTGATAAATGTATTGCTTTGAAACCTGGAGATACTGCTATGGCTGAGGTGATTATTCGTCAGCGTCGGGTGATTGATTTTGTCCTCGATCCCTTTAGAAAATTACAAGAAGGGGGATTGAAACTTTAGGGTGTTTATTCAATAAAACTTTAGGGGGTTTTATGAGAAATACTTTTATAATTTTAGGAGGTTCATCATGTTACAAGCTATTACAATTTCTCAAGCAGATCTGCTTCAGCAAGTTCAGCTATCTTGCCAAATTCCTATCCTAATAGAAGGGATTATCAGTCGTCAGATTGTCATTGAAGCTGCGAAACAAGCAGAAATTAAAATTGAAACAGAAGAACTACAACAAGCCGCCGATCAATTTCGACTGATTAACAAACTTCAGAATGCCGATGAAACTTTGACTTGGTTACAACAGCATCATCTCTCTTTGGATGATTTTGAAAAAATTGTTCACACCAATCTTCTCTCTGAAAAGTTAGCCCAATATTTATTTGCCGATCAAGTTGAACCTTGGTTTATTGAGCATCAGCTTGATTATTGGGGGGCAATTTTATATGAAGTCATCCTAGACGATGTAGATTTAGCAATGGAATTGCTTTATGGCATTCAAGAACAAGAAATGACTTTTTATGAAGTCGCCCATCAATATATTCAAGAACCTGAATTGCGTCGAATAGGTGGATATCGAGGACTGCAATATCGTCATCATTTAAAGCCGGAAATTTCTGCATCTGTTTTTGCATCTCAACCCCCTCAATTATTGAAACCCATATTAACTTCTGAGGGCGTTCATCTAATTTTAGTGGAAGAGATTGTTCAACCTCAATTGGATGAAAGACTGTCCGCTAAAATTCTTTCAGCTTTATTTTCTCAGTGGCTGAAACAGCAAGTTGAATCAGTTGAAATTGATTGTAACTTTGATTGGATGAATTCGGTTATTTCTGTCTAAATATTCAATTCTCATCATTCACAAAATTATCAAAGTAATAAGTCAATAACCGCCTCTACAAAGGAGGCGGCTTGCAATTGATGTTGAGAATTGTCACTTCAGAACGGTCAAACAAAATAGAGATTAATTGAAAGTTCCTCCTGCGACCGCACCACCACCTGTTGCACCGACAGTACCGACACCTAACCAAATACTACCACCTGAAGTTATAGTAAGTGCTGTTCCTGCTGCAACTATACCAACACCAATTGCTACTTCTTTATTGTCTTTGACCCAATTCCAAGCTTTTTTTATGAAACCCCATCCTCCAATAATAGCAGCAGCTTCTTCAGGAGAGAGTTCTGCGTAAAACAGTAACTCAGATTCAGTCGGATGTAAATCAGAAATTTTAATAGTAGACATTTTTAAAGTTCTCCTAATTCGAGTTTGTGTCAGGTAGTTTCAATTGATTTAATTTCTACCTTCTATTCATTAATTTAGACGATATTCATTTAATATACAAGATGCTTTTCTGTCTAAAAAAGACATGAATTTTGCCGTTATATCTTGAGTTTACATCAAAAAAAATAACAATTTATTCCAATCTATTTAGAGATAATATCAATCATGAAAAACAAGAATTATTCAGGACATAACTCAATCAGTTTATTCTTTTTTTGTCATTGATTGTTTAGTACAGGACAAACAGCTTGTACTGATAGGCGCATCAACTTGTTTTTCATATTGCGACGAGGCGATCGCAAAAAACTCAATACCAAATTCTTTGTGGCAGAACAATGCATCTAAACTAGACATAGGGCAGGTGCTGGATTTAACACTATTTTCAGCTGACTACCTGCCCCTTTCCTGATTCCGAACTCAGGTTACTTAGTATTGATTACCGTCTCCAAGCTATATTGACAAAAAATATAATAGAATTGACTAATAATTTTATAAGCTTTCTAAATATAAATTATCCAGTTTATCCGCTACTTTCCTTTTCGTTAAACTTGCAACTTTTGCCGCAGTTAAGTTATACTTACTATTTATACGCGACGCGCTTGCGCTATTCAATGTATAAAAAAGTGATTTGTACTCTGTAATTATACTAACCTCTCTAAAAATAGAGTTTAATATTTTTCTATATGACCCTCTCTGCAACGCTTTTAAATTAAGCCTGAAATTCAAAAGGATACTCTTTGTGTATTATTTTTATCATTGCCTCCTAAAATTTTAGTATTGATCTTTTTTTCAACTGGAGTCATGTGAACCCAGTTTTGAGAGTGAAAGCGAAGTGAAAGCGATATGATACTCGATATTATTTTTGAGATCAGCCAGAACCGATGTTTAAATTCTCCAAAATCTTTATAGTATATAAAGTGATCTTCTCCAACCTGGCTCAGGAGTCTTATTTTGTCTACCGCTTACTTTTTGGTGGCTCATGGTAGCCGTGACCCTCGTCCACAATTAGCCCTCGAACAGTTGGCTGAGCAACTGCGTTTAACTTTACCTCAAGCCAATTCTCTTGTTATTGCTACAGGAATATTAGAATGTGCCCCATTATCTCTGAGTCAACAACTGCAACAATTTGCTTATTCAATTCGTCCTCAAGGAATCACTCAAATTAAGATCTTACCGCTATTTTTATTACCCGGTGTTCATGTTAAAGAAGACATTCCTGTAGAAGTGGCGATCGCTCATCAAATCTTAGGTGCAGAAATTACCCTTCAAGTTTTACCTTATATCGGTTCTCAAGTCGAGAAAATGGCAGCAGTCTTATCCACTCAGATGAGATTACTTTCTATAAGCCATTGGATTTTAATGGCTCATGGCAGTCGTCGCCATGGGGGAAATCGACCGATTGAAATCTTAGCAGAAAAGTTAGGAGTAATGCCAGCTTATTGGTCAGTCTCACCTAGTTTATCTGAACAAATCAAAGTCTTAGTTCAACAGGGTTATTCTCAAATTGGAGTGTTACCTTATTTCCTTTTTACAGGGGGAATTACTGATGCAATTACTCAGTCTATCTCAGACTTGTATAAACAATTCGTTAACGTAAAACTCTGCTTAGCTAAACCTTTAGATCAAACGACAGCATTAATCGATTTAACACAAACTCTATTAACGGATTAGACAATAGCAGTATTACCCTGTCTCTAAGCCAAAGGTTTGTATGGCTAATTTGGCTGCCCCAATGGTTCCGGCTTGATTACCTAATTTTGCCAATAATAGTTGCATCCCGACGCGAGATTGAGGTAAAACTCGCCGTTCAATTTCTGCCTGAGTACTGGGGAGAAATAAGGCAGCAGCAGCACTAATACCACCCCCTAAAATAATCGCTTCTGGGGTTAAGACATAAATTAAACTGGCTAAACCTGCCCCTAATAAACGACCATATTGTTGCCAAAATTGACAGGCTATTTGATCTCCCTCTATCGCTTTTTGGGCTAATTCAGCCGGGTCTAACCCAGTTTCTCGACGAATTGCTTGAATTGAAAGATACTGTTCGAGTGAACCGTTATTACCACTATTACAATCCGGACCATCAGGATTTAAAGTAATCAGTCCTAATTCTCCGGCTGCACCATGATGACCGACAAATAACTGACCGTTGAGAATAATTGCCCCGCCGACTCCTGTCCCCAACGTCAAAACAATGACATTGCCTAAACCTTGTCCTGCCCCTAACCAAACTTCTCCTAAGCCGGCACAGTTAGCATCATTTGCCATGATTACAGGTAAATCTATTTCAATTTCTAACTGTTGCGCTAAAGCTACATTTTGCCAATCTTTGAGATTAATTGCAATTTGAGAAATACGTCCTGTCCCATCGACCGGGCCGGGTAAACCGATACCAATTCCTTTAATTAACTTGAAATCTGGAGCAATTTGTGGTAGAGAATTAACCAGTAATGCTAAAACAGCCGCAGGGGTTGCGGGTTGAGGTGTGGGAACGCTCAGAGACTGATAGCAATGACCGTTAACGTCATAACATCCTAACTTGATGGCTGACCCACCAATATCGATACCGATTACTTGAGCGGTTATCTGGTCTTTGTCACTTCTCATTAGCTCTCTATTCCCCTACTCCCCACTCAAGCACGTTCTCAGATGAAGAATAAGCAGCAAATCACTGGCTTATTCTACTTCATCTCGGTCAATGCTGGTGGTATAAATCGGTTCAACACGAATGGCCTGAATACTGGCTGGACGAACGACTAAGTATTCTTTATCTGCCATTTTCAGAGGAACATTGAGAAACTCTTGAGAATCTTGTTTGGGAACTACCCCCTTCTGATACCAAACCTGAAACTCTTGAAGGGTCTTAAACCGGACTGTTTCTCGGTGTCCCCCATCAATCATAATATGAACAGCATAGGAACTAGGATCGCGCATAACACTTACAGGATATTAAAGCTTTCTACTAATGCGTATTTTATCTTAAACCAAATCTATGATAGTTTCTCACAAAATCTGGAAGGGGAGACATGGGGAGATATTAAGTCAGAAGTCAGAAGTCAGAAGTCAGAAGTCAGAAGTCAGAAGTCAGAAGTGGGGAGTAGTACTTATTGCCTATTAACTTTACTATGGAAATTTCAGAAGTTACTAGGGCGTGTCATCAGTTAGCAGAAGACAGACGCACGCAGGTGGTATGTGTTGTTGATGTGATCGCCTGCTCACTGGCATGATCCTCAGCAACAGAGGTGCTAAGTCCCTCTATCAAGCTCGCCATCTCATCCATCTTAAACTCATTATCCAGCAAATCCTTGTAGAGCTTGAATCTTCTTGAAATTTTCACATCAATTCAATAGAGTAGTGAGCCTTTGGCATCCAAAATAATAGGACTGAGATTACCCCAATCCGTGTACGACAAATTGATGACGATGAAACGTAGCGATCGCGTCAAGTTAATGAAAGAGGCAGTCACTAAAGCGGTTAAAGAAATTTAATCATGAAAAGTAAAAGGGTAACTTTACAGGAAATTTATAAAGAGCAAGTATCTCTTTACATAACCCCCTATTATATTGAGTTGTCATAGATAATAATGAAGCCTGTATAATGTCTGCTTAAGGATATGTCTCAAAAAATTTTAATACTGGGTGCAACTCTGGCTTCAATTCTGGCATTCGCTTCACCCGGAAATGCTTCGGTTTTCTACGACTTGGATTTTTTTGACGAGAATGGGGAGTTAGCAGGAACGGGAGAGTTCAGTCATGAAGATGAGCCATTTGAAGACACAATAGAGTTATGTCTTGTAGAACCTATATGTGGAAGTAATCTATTAGAAATAGAAAAAGAGGATAACTTCTTTAGGTTAGAAAGCTTCTCCTCAACCGTACCCAGTTTAAATTTATTATCTAGTAAAATTGGAGCCGAAATGGATGACCTTTTCTGGCGACCATTTGATGATGAATTGGTTGCAGGTTTTGACTTTTGTCAATCTGCGGGCTGTATTGCAAACACTGGAAGCTTTTTCTTTATTGATGCATGGTTATTTAGTGTTCGAGGCATAGGTGATGTAAGAATGGACGCGACTGAGTGGAGGGTAAGTGGAGACTCAACAGTGACAGAAGCTCTTAAAACATCTGATATTTAATTGATTTAGCCCCGGTCAACTACTGGGGTAATTTTTTAGGTTGAAGATATTAATGATTGGTAGTCGTTACGATTATTTTCTGTACAATCCGTCATGAAGATATATTGTTTTCTAAGTTAATAAATCTCTATAAAATAACTTTTGAGGTAATCATAAACAAGGTTTTTTGCTCGGATTTTGTATCAGCATTCACTCATTTGTGTGTTACTCATTTATGCGACTGTTCATTTATTAATTGTTAAGACATACTTGATAATTGGTTCAATTTTAGACACTACCTATTAAGGAGAAAAAACGTTATGGCTACTCCATTGACATTCACAGTCGATTTGAAAAATGGAACTCATAATCTTCCATCAAATCAGAATTTCGTCAGTTTTAAGGACGTTCCAGTAGACACAAACAATGATGGTTATTTCCAAACGGTTTTAAAAATCAATCTCAACGATCCTAACTTAAATAATCCTTATGATAAAGTTGAGTTTGAAATCACATATGATTCATCTCCTAGTGGTGAATTCAATGTCAACATTGGAGATTCTGCGACAAATAATGCTTGGGCAGGAGATGCAGGAACTCAATCTAATGATGCTGAATTACAAATTGGTGCTAATGGTGCAATTGTAGTCTTTGGTAACGATTATTCTCGTCAGTCTAGCAAGTTAGCTGTAAGTCGCTTTGTCCCAGGCCCTTCTATAGTCAAACTGACTGTTGCAAATGAATTTTTAGGATGGGATAACCACCACGGAATTGTAGGTAGCTTAAACTCACCATTTTTATATGCTCTTAATGGTCAAGCCGATAATGAAGGCTCTGTCAATTATGATGTTTTTGCTGCTTTCAATCGAGTCATTTCAGGTAATTATCGTTTAGGTTCAGGTGTGAGTAAAGTCAAAGTCACACTAATCGATAGTAACCATTAGATGTAGCGGCTTGCAGACGAGTCGGATGGGAACTGTCCGGCTCTGTTCAACATCAATACCCCAACTAACTAGAGTTTTTAGGTGTACTTTATTATCACGGGGTACACCTTTTCATGCACAACGATGGCTTTTATTGTTTAACCAATAGGGGAATAAAAAGAACCAATTTCTGCCCAACCATTATTTACAGTGACAGTTTTGCTTCGCACAATTCTAGCAGGACTTAGCACCTCTGTTGCTAAGGATCATGCCAGTGAGCAGGCGATCGCATCAACAACACATACCACCTGCGTGCGTCTGTCTTCTGCTAACTGATGACACGCCCTAGATAAAAATCCAATTCCTGACCAGAATTGCCCCCTTCAGCCTGAAACGGTGTGTGAATTCTAACAGACCCATAGTATCAGAGTCTGTTAAGGTGAGCAGACAGGAATCATCTTCACTAAATACCTGACAGACCTCCCAGTAACTCTGCTTGTCCGAAACACGCTATATCTGATCAAACTTTGTCAAGACTGTTTAGAACAATTTACCTCAACCCGAACCGCTACCCTTACAATGATGAGTTGTTTGTAAAAGGTGAGATAGTTAGTATTATTGCTTACCCCCACTAACAGATACGCAGAATCTATATAGAGAGTTTGATTATGCCTAAACGCAACGATATCAAGAAAATATTACTCCTCGGGTCTGGCCCCATTGTCATTGGACAAGCTTGTGAGTTTGACTATTCCGGGACTCAGGCTTGTAAAGCGCTACGAGAAGAAGGGTATGAGGTGGTTTTGGTCAATTCTAACCCCGCTACCATT
>CAYNXM010000399.1:0-25661 GCA_964401105.1 uncultured Lyngbya sp.
CGCCTGCGTCAACTTCAATCTTGCTCTTTTTGCCGAACTTAATGCTTTGACCTCTCAGAGGCGTTGCATGATTGACTGGATATTGATTCATTCTAGATGCTATGCAGGTTTAGTGCATGAATTGTGAGAAATGGTATAAGAAACTACTCAATAAATATGATGTTGTAGTGGTTGAAAAGTTAAATATAAAAGGACTCGCGCTTGACAAGACTGGCTAAATCCGTATTGGATGCTGGTTGGGGACAATTCATTTCAATTCTGACAAACAAAGCCGTAAATGCTGGTTTGGCGGTCATTGAAGTGAATCCTAACGGTACAAGTCAATCTTGTTCTAGCTGTGGTTATATTGTCAAAAAGCGGATGCGACCCAGCCGTCACCCGAGGGCGGCTGGAATGCGCACCAAGCAGTCGCTATCTCAAAGAATGCATAATTGTCCAGTATGTCATACCCATTTGTGCAGGGATTTGAATGCAGCGCGAAATATAAGAAAAAGCGCAAAGTGGGCGGTGTCGGTTTCCGTCCCGCCCAACTTTGTAAGAGAGAGGGTCGGGACATCCCGTTCTCAAAGCTCGGTCAATGTCCTCATAGAGGAGTCGCCGAGAAGCCCACACTATAATCTATGATTATAGTGTGGGAGTATGTCACAAGACTTGGAATGGAACAAAAGTGAAGTCTGATGCTAAGCTGAGATTTGGATTATCAAGAACGACACCAATCAAATTTCCACTGGAGTAAATAGTAGTGTCGAGTGTATTATCTCCTCCCCAATTTCCACTACCCAGGCTGTAGTCACCAATATTAAATATATCTTCTAGAAGCTCAATAGTATCTCCTTCTGCACTATTGAAGTCTGTAATTGTTGCATACCCCAAGCCTAAGTAATGTATGCCAAAAGAATTTCCCAGGGCAAATGTATCTGCTCCCGTGCCACCAGTCAACTCATCATATCCAGATTGTCCAGAGGTTCCTACACCCCCTGACAAATAATCATTGCCATAACTGCCTATCAGGTCATCATCGCCAGTTCCCCCAAAGAGATCGTCATTTCCCCAACCCCCATTAAGATTGTCATCCCCTGTGCCACCCTTGAGAGTATCATTGCCAGAATGACCAAAGAGATTATCATTGCCACCCCGACCATTAAGCCAATCGTTACCACCGTAACCGTAGATCGCGTCATCAGCCGATTCTAATCGATATTGACCATTTTCAATCACCCACATGGGTGTATTATTTCCGGTTAAGACATCATCTTGATTTGTACCAAAGATTTGATTTTTAACGGTTGCGACTGCTAAGTTAAACATGAAAAGTTCCTCTGTATTGTGTAATGCGCTTTCATCAGAAAGCATGGACTAGGTTAGAAAAAATCTCACAGGTTGAACAGTTTCCAGAGTGCTATTAAATTTGCTCTAGAAACAATATTCAATTGAGAGTTACTGCAATATCATGAGTGAAAAAGTGGCGGTTATTTAGATAGCGTCAACTAGCTATTTCTTCCTGATTCATAGGAGAGAAATTAGCATCACTCAAGCCAGAGACAATCTAAATAATTTTGCAGCTTTTAAGCTTTGAGCCGGTTGAGATGACCATTGATTCACAATCACTCTGGACTTTTATTGAGTATGAATTATATCTATTGATTGATCTTCAATACAGTCGGAGAAAAGGAAGTTGATTGTGTCTCATTACTACAAACCTGGATTAAAATTCCGCCGATTAATAAGCTGGGTAGACATCGGTCGATACACCTGAAATTCTGTGCTTCCTTCTACTGGGACATATCTCTACTCAGTTGGAGGTTATGCGCTTCACGGGCAAACTATTGCTGAACATCTGAGTGAAAGTAGGTTGAGGGACTATTTTTTTATGAAGATGAAGGGCAAAATTTCTGTCCCTAGTTCTCATGAACAAGAAAGACGTTCCATGAATATAGAACGTCTCTACAGGATGATCAATTAACTGAACGGCTAATTAACTTAACCCACAGCAGAAAGCTGTTTGTTAAACATTGTTTTGAGGATTTTTTCTGCCATTTGAGGACTGGTTAAACCCAAATCGGCTTTAGATTGATCGGGTTTGGCATGATCGACTAATTTGTCAGGTACACCAAAGCGTTTGAGAGATACGAGGATATCATGATCTAACAATGCCTCGGCGACTGCTGACCCAAAACCGCCCATGACACAGCCTTCTTCTAAGGTGACCACTTTACCAATTTGCTGAGCCAGAGGTAAAATCAAATCTGTATCTAATGGCTTAACAAAACGTGCATTAATCACAGTTGATTCAATCCCGTGTTCACTGAGGATTTCTGCCACCTGCAGGGACGAAACCACCATTGAACCATATCCTAATAGCAGTAAATCATCGCCATGACGCAGGATCTCCCCTTTGCCAATGGGTAAAGCTTCCCAACCCTCTTCCATCAAAGGAACACCAATACCTGAACCGCGAGGATAACGCATCGCAATTGGGCCGTTTTTATGCTCAATTCCTGTAACAATCATTCGTTGCAACTCCGCTTCATCCTTCGGTGCCATGATCGTGATATTGGGTAAGCACCGCAGATAAGCGATATCATATAATCCTTGGTGAGTAGGGCCGTCTGCACCCACAATTCCCGCCCGATCTAAACAGAGGAATACCGGTAATTTTTGAATGCAGATATCATGGACAATTTGGTCATAAGCCCGTTGTAGGAAGGTCGAATAAATCGCAGCAACCGGGCGCATTCCTTCTGCGGCCAAACCTGCCGCTAAGGTTAAGGCGTGTTGTTCTGCAATGCCCACATCAACATATTGTTGGGGTAGTTTGGCTTGGAGTTTGTCTAATCCTGTCCCCGTTGCCATCGCTGCGGTAATCCCAATAATTTTAGGATTATTTTCCGCCAATTTCACTAAAGTATGGGCAAACACTTTAGAGTAACTCGGGGGTTTAGGAGTCGTGGAAGGAATCGCTTTTCCGGTGGCTAGATTAAACGCAGATTGGGCATGATAACCCACTTTATCCTGTTCGGCGATCGCATAACCTTTCCCTTTAATGGTCGAGACATGAACCATCACCGGCCCTTTAATTTCATGGCCTTGTCTAAAGGTTTCGATCAACTCTTCTAAATTGTGACCATCCACTGGCCCGAGATAAGTGAAGCCTAATTCTTCAATAATTGCCCCTACTTTGGGCACTGCTAGGCGTTTCATCCCTTCTTTGAGGCGTTCCATTTCTGGGGTAAAGGTTTCACCCACAAACGGAATATGTTTAAACTGTTCCCGTAAATTATCCTTGAGAAACTGCACCGGGGGACTCAAACGCATTTTATTGAGATATCGTGGAATTGCCCCCACATTAGGAGAAATCGACATCTCATTATCATTGAGAATCACCATCAGATTAGTATTGGGCAAATGACCCGCATGGTTAATCGCTTCTAAGGCCATCCCACCGGTGAGGGCACCATCTCCAATGATCGCAACTGTTTTGAAGTTTTCGCCCTTAAGATCCCGTGCCAACGCCATTCCTAAGGCGGCTGAGATGCTGGTTGAGGCGTGTCCGGCTCCAAAATGATCAAATTTGCTCTCACAGCGTTTAAGATAGCCTGCAACCCCGTCTTTTTGCCGCAACGTGTGGAAATTGTTATATCGACCGGTAATCATTTTGTGGGGATAAGCTTGGTGGCCTACATCCCAAATCACCTTATCTCGATCTAAATCTAAGGTTTGGTAAAGTCCCAGGGTCAGTTCAACAACGCCTAATCCTGGCCCCAAATGCCCCCCACTTGCTGCAATTGTTTCTAAATGCTTTTCTCGAATCTGTCGGGCAATTTCTTGGAGTTCGTGGATTGACAGACCATGAAGTTGATTTGGATGAGTAATTTCACTCAGGTGCATATTTCAAATACCTGCGCTTGCCATTATTAAATATTTAGGGAAATGACCTAGATTTTGAGTCCGGTCATAATTCATAAATGACATGGTAGCAAGGGAGGGAGATCAATGGGTATTTGTTCATTGCAGTTTGGCATCACCCAAAATCCACCAATCAAGGCTAGATTAATCACAATCACAGATTCAATCATTATTACTTGCTGACATATTTGTTATCTTTTCTTAATCCATGATTCACTCCGGTTCTATACCGATTGATTTGTCCCAAGTAGAATATTGTCATAATCTCAGCGATCGCTTGTAAATTTTTGTAAAATTTACTAGACAATTTGAAAGTTTGGCTTTATTGGAAATGGTAAAGTACTAAATTCTTATATTCACGAAGTCGGACTCGACGAAGTTGTTCGTGAATTGCAACGTCTTGATATTATAGCAACCGCCAAGGCGGTTAGGACGCGAAGCGCAAGACATTCTCGATCGCATCTCGTAAGCAATCTTGCCTGAGCTAATTTGTGGCGAATGCGACTCTTTAAGCAAGACCAATAATTCTCAATTTTGTTGAGATCAGGTGAATAAGGTGGTAAGTACAAGAGTTGACAACCTGCATCCTCAATCAATTGTTGAATACGCCCACCTTTATGAAAGGTGGCATTATCCATGACGACAACCTGTCCAACTTTCAGCGTCGGTAACAAATAAGTTTCTAACCATGTTTCAAATACAATTCGATTTATAGCTCCATCAATAGTAAAAGTTGCCTTTACTATTTTGATTACATAAAGCTGCAATCATATTGATTCTCCCTTGACGTCGCCCTGATTTAAGTGCATGAAAACGCTGCCCCTTCAGATTCCATCCATACTCATACTCCGGAACGGCTATCGATTCGGTGATTCATCAACGTATACAATTGTTTCTGGGGAGACAATCGATAACTCCTCTAGAAAACTTTGCCGCGCACGCTTCATCTCTTTCTCGGTAACCATAAGTCTTTTTTTTCGTGTGAAGCCGATTTTCTTTAATGCTCTGGAGATAGTGCGATCGCTAATTTCCCCTTCCCAAAGTTGAGCCATTTCCGCTTGTGTTTTATCCCCATGAACTTGAGCAAACTCCCGAAATTTCTCCCAGTCTGTGATGCATGTGACCGTTACCCTTGGGTTGATTGGGCAAAGCTTGATAGTCTCCTGTTTCGGCTTTTCGCAGAGCGCCATAGGTTAATGGTGTTGCGGCTGATATTGAATAGTTGACTGACTTCACTTTTCTTCCAGCCATCAAGAACAATTGCTTCTATCACTTTTTTTCGGAAATCATAACTATAGGGTTTGGGCATGGAGAGAGCGATCGCAATTAGAATAATTCTTCTATTTTACGTCCTAACCGCAAGGAGCGGTTGCTATAATTATTAGATTGCCATCAAGTGGGAAAGGAAGTAGATAGATATATTTGTGAAAGATTACTGACTGCTACTTTTCATGTCTTCGTCTAAGTTTTTCGTATTTATGGCAGTATAAATTTATATACTATCCGGCTGATTAATAATCAATTGAGATTGGCTTGCTAATCTCAACACCGGAATATAATTTTTAATAGTGCTTAATTTAACGGACATGATATTAGTTGAAAACATAACGATTATCTGAGATCGCTAAACAAGAGATGAGGGTAGAAAACTACCAGTATTAGAGGATAGGATTACTGGCATCAGAAAAAAAATAGAAAGAAGTATTAGCTTTGTGAAGTCCCTTAACCTGAGTCAATTCTAAGATTAGGTTTATGGTTGCTCTCTGTTTGCAGCCCAAACTGATAAAATTCACCCTCAACAAATACACCTGATGGTTAAATGAATTTAACCCTGAGAAGAATCGGAGACTGAAACTGATGCTGAAATGGGTTCAGAAGAAATTTGTTTTGCCTGAGCTAGCTTTGCGAGTAAGCTAGGATCAAGTTCTGGGGTGGGTAAATGTTGAATTTCCCAAACTTTCAATAAGATGAGATATTCATAAAAGGCTTGCAGCATACACCAGGTAAAACCTGCCCGTCCATCCCAAATTCCCCCCAGAATAAAATACATATAGAAAAACCGAACAATCGGCCGAAACGGCAGTCTTAAAGATAGATCTTTGAGTGCCCTACGTCTTTCTACCTCAGACTGGCCAAAAAACAAATGTTTCCAGTTGACTGTACCAGAATCTAACTGTCTAACAGTTTCAACGGCTTCATCTGTCGAATAGCGATTGTGTTTTTCAATCCAACGAGACATTCCTTTTCCACAGGTGTAGTGAGGATAGGTTTGTTTTAAGAAATGAGTCGGCCCTTCACACACTTCCCGTTCTGTGTGACCATAATCATCAAACCATACTTGATCTTTGCGAAACAGTCGCATTTGATAACGGGGATATTGGGTACTGTGGCGAATCCACTGACCCATAAACATCACCCGTTCTGCCACATAATAGCCAATATAATCTGGGTTTTCCATGGCAGCGAGACATTCATTGAATAACTCTGGGGTCATCCGTTCATCTGCTTCGAGAATATACACCCACTCGTATTTTGTCGGGACTTCTTTTAGCATCCAAGTCCGTTGACGACCATGACTTTCAAACCGATGCTGTAGGACTCGAATCGGGTATTGCTCAGCAATCTCAACGGTGCGATCGCTACTGTAAGAATCAACCACGATGATATCATCAGATAACATTGCTGACTCAATACAGGGTGCAATATCAATTTCTTCGTTGTAAGTCAGGATATAAATTGAGAACATTCGGCAAAGGTTGATAAGTTAAAAATGTAGGACTATAGATGCGAACCTCTGAGTAATATATGTTGCTCTAGCTTGAGCTTGACATCAATCCAAACAGTCCTAGATCAAGGTGAGCCCATGCATCTGCTTTTTCGGGTGAGATCAGTCAGTCAGCTTGAGGTGCAATTATCCAGTCACATGATCGTTTGACAACAAATTAACAGAGAGACTCACGAGTCGGAGTCCTCTGTGTACACAAAAATAGAACTTGTGCTAGCTGGCTGAAACTTTTCGGCGACTTCCCCCTAAAATCCCCAAACCTTTCAAGCCAGTCCAACCGATGGCAATATAGCCAATGGCGAGGAAAAGACTACTGAGTCCAGTTTGTAAGCTAGACTTTAAGGAACGAGCTTTAGCTTGATCTTCGAGTTGTTGTTTGCGTTCTCGAATTTGAGTCAGAAGCTGAGTTGGTAAGTTATCCGCTTGCTCTTCTAAAAACTGATCCAGCACAGCCGGGTTTGTTTGAGCTTGTTCGAGAGTATCTCTAACTTGCTGAGGTAAGTTTTCTTGCTCTAATAATTGATTGAGCTGCTGTTCATTTTGTAGCAAATTACCAAACTGAGAACGAAGTTGGGTTTTGCGTTGTTCAACTTGCTGTTGAAACTGGTCGCTACCGAGTTGAGTTTCTAAACGAGTTTCAGCTTGAGTCGCTTGCTGATTAATTTGGCTTAAGGCCTCCGACCGAGCAATACGAGTATTATTCAGGTGAAGCGGAAATAGCAACAAGTACATTAAGCCCAGTAAGCTGGCAATGATGGCAATCCAAAATCGCAAATCTGATAGCGGCTTAGTTAGCTTTTGTGTACCTCCGGCGGCTACAGTGTCCATCCAAGAAGCAGTAAAAACCAATGCCATCCCCACTAAAGGAACAATACCTCGGTCTACCAGTTGAGTTGCAGTCGTGAGTTGCCAGGAGCGGCTACTTAGATTAGGAGGAATCGCTAAGATTAAATAGTCTACTAAAGCAGAAACAATCAAGATGATTCCAACCAGCTTGATGCTCCAGGAGATTTGTGACGAAAATTGACGGCTAGTCATCGCATTTATGGGAGTCAAAACAGTTAGTCGTTGTTCACTTAATTTAAGATACAGGGCTGATATTAGGAGTCTTAACAACTGAGGGCTGTGAACAGTTATCCCTTAAGCTGTTAGTATCATGGAAAATGACACTACATCCAATTTAGACCCCACCCTGATTAAAATACAATTGTCAGCAGTCTCTCATGATCGGACTTCCGAAATCGGGGAAGCTGGGAATCTTGACTAAATGATTAGACACTCGTCCAAGAATTTAGTAGATCACCAAACCTGTTCCTTTGTTGGATTTAGGCGGGTCAGCTCTTTAAAGATCCCAAGGGTAATGTCCCCTCTCTATGCAGAATGGCAAGAAATGCCAACAGAGTTGGGTGCAAACCCGTGATCAAGCCCTGCTTTACTTTAGGCTACCCTAACATACCCATTTTCAATCTATTCGTTTTTGTTATTTATTACTTGTTGTTCATCTCTGCTCTGAATTGCAGTAAGCTCGAATCATCGCCTGTGTTCCTTGGGTTGCTCCCTGTTCTAACTGTTGTACTCTTTTGAACAGGTGATCGGCTAATTCAACACCGGGAAAATTGGAGTCTGAGGATAGGCTCTCTTGTACGAGGCGTAGATCTTTGACCATGTGTTTAATCATGAAGCCGGGATCAAAGTCTGCCATTGCTACTTTTTCCCCTAAGTTCGATAATGCCCAAGATCCAGCCGCTCCTGTACTACAGACTTCAACAATTAGGCTGGGGTCAACCCCTTGTTGTTGCGCCAGTAACATCGCTTCACAGATACCCACCATATTAAGGGCCGCTAAGACTTGATTAGACAGTTTAACGGCTTGACCACTACCTGTTTCACCACAATAGCGGATGGTTTTTCCCATCGTATCGAGCAATGGCTGACAAGTTTCAAACGCAGCGCGATCGCCACCCACCATAATCGTTAGAGTACCGTTTTTTGCGCCAATATCTCCCCCGGAAATGGGTGCATCAAGAAACTGTTGCTGACGAGTGTCTAATTCTGTTGCAATTTGACGTGCCGCTGTTGGCCCGATTGTGCTAAAATCCACCACAACTGTTCCCGCTTGGGCAAATTCAGCCACTCCCGTTTTACCTAAAATGACGGCTTCCACATCCGGCACATCTCCCACACAGGTAAATACAACCTCAGCGGAGTCAACAGCCGCTTGAATTGAAGCTACAATCTCTGCCCCCCCATCTGCTGCAATTTGCACCCCTTGACGATCTGGGGTACGATTCCAAGCCTTGACGGGGTAGCCAGCTTGCGCTAAGTTGGCAGCCATATAGCCCCCCATTACACCCAAGCCTAAAAATGCTGTATTCATCTGTAGTCCCTCTAGTTCTCTAAAATTGATCCTAAAGCAAGGCAGAGGTTAATCCAGCAACAATCATGCATTCTGACAGACAATTCAATGTTCCCTCTCAGAGGTCCCTAGAGTCCCACTGCTATGGCTATCCCCTTCTATTGAGACGGGCATTCTTTAACAAAATTTAAAAAATTTTGCCAATAAGGTAAATTTTTGTTAAGATAGATAACAATAAATTAAAATTAGGATTTTTACTTATGCCTTATACGAAAGAAGAAGGTGGACTTTTAAATAATTTTGCAGTAGAACCAAAAGTTTACACCGCAGAACCCCCCAGTCAAAACCAAATTCGTAACTACTTGATCTTAGGCGGATTAGGAGTAGCGCTGATTGGTGGGTTATTATTCGTTGCGTTTGCCGTATCCTAATAGCTATTGAATTAATTGCACATTTGAAACAAAAGTAAAGAATATTGTGATACGAGGCATCTGACTCAGTTAGGTGCCTGATTGTCATGGAAGAAATATGATCTGATGGGTTGAGTTAAAGGGATTTATCCTGAATTGAAACAGCGCAGTAGAAAAGAGAAAATGTGAAGAGGATCTGTGACTAAAGTTCAAATTGTTTTGGATCTTAGTTGGGTCCTTAGCGCCCATTCGCCGAATTCTTCTCAATAACTAAAACCCGTCACCATCGAATGCTTGCTATCAATGCCGCGTATCCACGGTTATCAGATGCCAACCAGCAAATCTACCTTCGTTTAAGACAAGCACTGTCACTCAGGTTACGACGGCAAATCTTGATCGCCGTTTGTGATGACTTACACCTGCGTAATACTCTAGTGGCTCGTTTAGAAACTGAGTTAACAGAGTCCCAAACGACTCAAACCCCTTCAGTCTTGGTGAGTTTAAAGTTAAATTTGAATCAGCCAAACGTTTGGTCTGCGATCGCGCGCTGGTATGCTCAACATCAAAAAGTGTCTACAATTGGGTTTCAGATTTTGGGAGTAGAACATTTAACTCGACAATCTCCCACCAAACAATGGTCATTTTTACGACACCTGAGAACAGTTGAAAATTACTTACCTAAGTTAGAGCCAGCTATTGTATTATGGATTTCATCCCCCTGGTTGTGTTGTATTCAACAATCTGCCCCGGAGTTTTGGCGCTGGCGTACAGGGGTATTTGAGTTTGTTGGAGAACCCACACCCACGGAAGAAGAGGAAAAAACAGAGGAACAAACATCAGATCTTCCGACTGAAGAAAGCTCAACCTCAACTCAAACCCCACAGCAACGCGATACTCAAGCTGTAGAAACGGAACAAGAGACGGTTCAACCTCAGCCCAACTTGCTACAGCAAACTTTAGCCGAAATTGAGCAGCTTCATCATCAATCAATTTCTACCCAACATCAAGCTCAAGCCTATCGAAAATTAGCATGCTGTTGTCGAGCACGGCTCCAAACTGAATCCTTATCCCAAGAGGAATTAACCTCAATGATTGAAGCTTATGATCAAATTGTAGAAGTTTTAGAAGATGAAACTCAAAATCCCTTAACGGAATCAGAGACCCTCGACTGGCTCAACGATTTAGGCACACTTCACTGGATGCGTTTTCGTCAGCAACAGACGGACGATGTTTCTGACCCAGGGGCAATTTGTGATCTAGAGCAAAGCATTATCTTTTATCAAAAAGCTTTAGTCAACAGTGATCCCGAAACCTACTCCGCTGGGTATGCTAGACTACAGAAGAACCTGGGTGCAGCTTACAGTGATTTGGCAACGATTCGGGAGCCAGTGAATAACCTGAAATATGCCATTGCAGCCTATACAGAAGCCACTCGCTACTTCCAGGCTGGCAGAGTTCAAAACTCAACACCCAAAAACCATTCACTCACTCATCCGTTAATTCAACAAGAGGCTTTGCAGTATGCATCAACTCAGAATAACTTGGGAACAGCCTATTGGAATCTGGCTCAACAGATTCAACCGATTAATCATCTGAAAGCAGCGATCGCTGCTTATATTGAGGCATTACAGTACTGTGATCCAAATCAAGATGCTTTACAGTATGCCATGATCCAAACAAATCTGGGAACAGCTTATTGGAATCTGGCTCAACATAGTCCCTCAGAGCAGTTATTTCAAAGTGCAATTGAGGCATACCTGAAAGCACTCCAATATAGAACACCAGATACTGCTCCAGGTGCTTGTGCCAATACCCATAATAACTTGGGAATTGCCTACTGGCATTTAGCCAACCATCACCCCGCAGATCAAACTCGAGTTCAGTTTTTGACCAGCGCGATCGCTGCCTATGAAACGACGTTGGATTTAGTACAAAAAATCAGTCCAGCGCAACTCAGTTTTGATCCTGGGGCAACCCATAATAACTTGGGATTGGCTCATTACCATCTTGGCACTCAACATTACCCAGATTTAGCACCCGCAGATCGCCTGTCTCATTTGAATGCAGCATTGCATCACCATCTACAAGCGATTCTGAAGTATCAACAGCTTAGCAGTTCAGAGAGCCAAACCCAGGCTCAGAACCAAGACTTCAGTACATCTGGGCTGCGATGCACAGCGATGAGTTATCTGATTAGAACCATCCGTGCCTGTTACCGCGAATCTGGGCTAGAAGGGCAAAATTCTGCACTTTCCCAAATTCCAAGTAATTTATTACCTGAAGTTCTTCGTTCTTTGTAACGCTATGCAACTAAAATGATGCTCATTTCAGTTTGAACTCCGGTTATACACTAACATTAAAGTGATTTGTTACTCTTGCTCCACCCTCAACGCAACCGACGTGGTTATGGCTTCTGCAAAGATTCTTGTGGTTGATGACGACCCAGCAATCCGAAATTTAATTACTCGCTATCTTAGCCAACAAGACTATGAAGTTGAGGCGGCTAAAGATGGCCATATAGCGCTTGAAACATTTGATAAGTTTCACCCCGATCTCGTGGTATTAGATGTGAATTTGCCCGACACAACGGGTTTTGCCCTGTGTCAGGAGATGCAAACTCGTACCAGTGTGTTTGTACTGATGCTCACCAGCTTGACTGGTGAGGCCGATAAAATTAAGGGATTTAACCAAGGGGCAGATGATTACATCACCAAACCTTTCGGTTTAGCTGAACTCGGCGCTCGGGTTCAAGCCATTCTAAAGCGGCAACGCAGCGTTACAGATAATGAACCCAAGAGCTTAGTCTATGGAGATTTATTGATTGATCCCAGCCGACGAGAAGTGAAAATTAAAGAAAAATTCATTGCATTAAGTGCTTTAGAATTTGATTTACTCTATTGTCTAGCCAGTAAACCGGGCCGTGCTTGGCGACGCTCTGAACTTCTACAAGAAGTCTGGGATTACGATTATGAGGGTGAGCAACGAGTGGTTGATGTTCATATTGGACAAATTCGCAAAAAAATTGAACCGGATACTGATAAACCCGCTTTAATTAAAACCATCCGTGGTGTCGGTTATATGTTTGATCGACGCGTTCAAGAACGTTAACGGATCTTCTGGGGGGGAGTGACTCCAGAACATTAGGGTGTTCAAACTTTACTGAAAATCCGATAAATTGGTGTTATTCCATCAAGAAATTGACATCAATGGGAAAAACAGATTGAAATACACCCCGAGAATCACTTCCCCCCACAGAGCGGTAATGGCTGCTCCTAATGCTAAGAAGGGGCCAAATGGCATTGGTTGCCGACGATCTAACCATCCGAGCGCGATCGCGCCTCCTCCTACAATTGCACCGACTCCACAGGCGATAAACCCGGCTAACAACAGGTATTTCCACCCCAACCAAGCTCCCATCATCGCCGCTAATTTACTATCCCCTGCCCCCATTGCGGTTTGTCCCAGAGTCATTGATCCCAGAAATGCGATCGCATCGAGCAACCACAAACCCACCACAGATCCTATAATGCCAAACATGAGATCATGGCTAATTTCACTGATATTAACAGGCCATTGACTGCCTTTGAGGAGTTGAAAACCTAATCCGGCAATGAGTCCAGATTGAGTTAACGGGTTAGGTAAGGTTAAAGTATCGAGATCAATCAGTGATAAAGCCAATAACCAACTAAATAACGCCCAATAGCCCCAGATTTCAATCCCATTGGTTGACGTACAAAAGACTAACAGAAACAAACAACCGGTTAACGCTTCAATAATCGGATAACGGACTGAAATGGGGGCATGACAATGTTTACAACGTCCCTTTAGCCATAGCCAGCCCAAGACGGGAACATTTTCCGATAGACTTAACGACGTGTAACAACGGGGACAACGCGAAGGCGGATATAGGACAGATAACCCGGCAGGAATGCGATACACCACAACGTTAAGAAAGCTGCCTACAGAAGCCCCTAAAGCAAATACAATCAAATAGGCGGGAAGAGTTACAAGAAATTCCATAAAGAGATTGAGAGGCTAATTTCAATCCTCAGGATAACGGTATTTCCTCACCCTGATTCTACTTTGATCTATTTTTGAGTCATTTCAGTTAGGAAGTAACAGAATTTCTCGAAAAACATCCTCGCCTGGGCAGTAGAACAGAGGGGATGAGGATAATCCAAACATAATCCCATGCCATCAGCAACAGTTACAACCGAGATAAATAGATAGGTTCCCATTTTGCCATGACCCGAACTAAAATAAACTTCTTGAGCATCCCACAGCGGGTCACCCATTTTGAAATTAATTTGACCTAAGTTAGACACTCCAGACGGGTAATCTCTACCATGATAGATCTCTTCTAAACATCGCTCAAATAATTTAGCCACAGCAGTCTTCATTTGAGAGGCGGGTGTGTCCAGCATCCAGAGATACTCTCTTGAAGCCAGCATCTGCTTTAAGTTGCCAGAAAGGCGTTGAATTTCCATCCACCATTGTGGTGAGTCCCAGTCCTGATTAAATCGAGTATTCAGTTCAGGACAAGCGAATAAATTCCCCAATTCTTGAGTGTTTTCATCGTTTAGGTAACGCCTGAGATTAATCGGTAGCATTTGATTCAGACTGTAAGCCGCAAGAGGAGTAATAATCCCTGTGTTAGAAATTGCCCAAGCAAAGGCAGCACTCAACAGGGGTTGCATTGTGACTTGATGCTTCCGGCAAGCTTGGATTATATTCTCAACCGCTTCAGTTTAAAAACGATGAAATAGTAGTTGAGTTTTCCTGTGCTCAAGGGGAATGAGAGGATTTTCAATGGTGGGAATGGCTCTAGCTTTAGCAAGTGGAACTTCTGTTTTATTGACTCCTGCTTTAACTTTAGCCTATCCTATTGATATTAATCCAACACTTCCGCCAAAATCTCAGAGAATATGTATTAGTGTGGTTGATTTTTTCTCTAATCAGCTTACAGTTAAATCTATAATAGATCTGCATGAACCTAATTTAATTGAACCCGTTGAAATGAGTGTTATTCATCAGAAAAACACAAGTATAGATTCGAGAGTAAGTCAACGTCACCGCTGAATTAATATAGCTTTAAATCGATTAAATTTCACCTTTTAATAATTCTAGTTCTTCTCGAATGGATAAGGGATTGTAACCTAAACTCATGGCTTTTGAGCTATCTAATGAGACATCGGCTGGACGAGGAGCATTCATTTCAACATCTTGTTGACAACAGGAATGAATTTTCGTTGTTGGTAGCTCGAATACTTCAGCCATTAAGTGACCAAAATTATAGCGAGAAATCCGTTCTTTTCCGCCTAAGTGAATAATCTTTTCTTGGGTTTCTAAAGCCATTAATAATCCTTTTGCTGCCGTTATTCCACTGGCTGGAGTGCGATATTCATCAATAAACAAATTTAATTCTTTTCCCTGTTTTAAAGTTTGAATAAATCCCTGGATAAAGCTGCCGCTGTAGGGGGATGGTTTTCCAAACATTAATGGCATTCTGCAGACAATAATATTGGGATAGCGCCGTCTCATTTCTTCCTCGGCTTTCACTTTTTGTTCTCCATAAATACTAATGGGGGAAACCGGATCGGTTTCTTGATAAAATGGATTAGAGCCATCAAAAACTAAGTCAGTGGAGGTAAACACACAAGGAATTGACAAATCTGAGCACAGTCCAGCTATATTAATAGATGCTGTCACATTAATCGGATAAGCTTGTTCTGGATACTGTTGACAAAAATTCGGTTTAGATTGAGCCGCAGCATGAATCAATGCCGTGGGTTTAAGGGTTTCAAATAAGGATTTAAGTGCTGTAAAATTAGTTAAATCTACTTTGATAAAATTGAGATTTTTAGAATCAATATCATGGGAAGAATAAGTTCCATACACTTGCCATTTTGATTGAGCAACATGACAAATATTCCAACCCAAAAAACCACTAGCGCCTGTTACTAATAATTTTTTCATCTGAATTAATATAATGAAGATAAACGATTTTATAAGTGATAAAATAGATTAACAGCGATCGCTTTGGGCGTTTACAGCTATATGTGCGTGGTGCCTCATTGACGCACCCTACCTTTAAGGAGATATCTCACGAGAAATAATAAGTTTTAAGCAGAGATAACCTGATAATGTAAAAAGATTTCTTGTTCAATCTGTCGGACTTCTAATAAATGTAATTTGGGAGCCACAGCGGCTAAAAACCCTTTTCCAGAAACAGGTGTAGGTGAGTCAGTTCCTCCTAAAATTAACGGGCATATTGTCAGCCAAAATTCATCTATTAAATTTTCTTGAATTAGTGAACCCACTAATTGACCCCCTCCTAACACCGCAACTCGTTTAATTCCGAGTAGAGTCAACTGTTGGAAGGCATTCTCCCAGTCTAAACGACCATTGATTGTCGGTACAACAATAATACGTTCAAAGGGTGCTGTGTTGTTTTGTTTCCCGGTTGTTGTAGTCAGTAAGCCGTGAGGGACAGGCTGCTGAAAAAATTTTAACTTTGGGGAAATTTTACCAGAAGTTGAACAGACAATTTGTAAAGGTTGAGGCGGTTTTCCTTGCTGTTGTCGTTGCTGCAACAGCTTCCGGGAAGTTATCGGTAAAGTTGTACCATAAGCATTTAATGTTCCTTTGCCAAACAATACCGCATCGGCTAAAGCCACTTGATGTTCCAGATGCGCCTTATCGGCAGCTGAACCAAACCGAGCAGGCGATCGCACTCTATCTGTTATCTTACCATCAGCGCTGATCGCTAACACGACAGTCGTGTGAGGAGGTTGAGTAGATATTTGAGAATGAGTCGCCATTCGTTAATTGTATAAAAAACAAAGAAGGATAGTAGGATGGGACACATTTTCAATCCCTTATCCTCTACCCTTTTGAAACAGAGAGCACAGATCAACAACAGCTACAGAACTAGCACTTGAGCAACGTTTAAGACTCAAAAATGCAGTGCCTGTGAACAGCTATATACTTATCGGCCGTTTCTGCAAAATTTACTCACATCTTTACATAACTTTACAATTAATTGAGGAAATTCTGAAATAGCCTCAATATTTGTCGGTCACAATAGTTCCCGAACATCGGTCACTGTGCCGTTTACAGCCGCTGCTACCACCATTGCAGGACTCATTAACAGTGTTCGTCCCGTAGAAGACCCTTGTCGTCCTTTAAAATTGCGGTTGGAAGAAGAGGCGCTAATTTGGTTACCCTGTAATTTATCGGGGTTCATCGCCAGACACATTGAACATCCAGCCTCCCGCCATTCAAACCCAGCAGCGGTAAAAACTCGGTCGAGTCCTTCGGCTTCGGCTTGTTGTTTAACTCGTTCAGAACCGGGAACCACAAAGGCTTTCACCCCTTGGGCAACTGTTCGACCTTTAGCAAATTTTGCCGCTTCTCGTAGATCGCTAATGCGTCCATTCGTACAACTGCCGATAAAACAAACATCAACTTTTGTGCCTTTAATGGGTGTTCCGGCGGTAAATTCCATATAACGATAGGCTTCTTGTGCCACTTCTCGATCCCCTTGGGGTAAACTGTCCACATCGGGAACAGTTTCATTCACCCCAATACCTTGACCGGGAGTAATTCCCCAAGTCACTGTCGGTTCAATTTCAGCCGCCTCAAACGTAATCACATCATCATAAACCGCATCGGCATCGCTACGAATGTGTTGCCACCAGTCAACCGCTTTATCCCAGTCTGCGCCTTTAGGAGAAAAATCTCGACCTTTGAGATATTCATAAGTGGTTTCATCGGGGTTAACATAGCCACATCTAGCCCCCCCTTCAATAGACATATTACAGATTGTCATCCGTTCTTCCATTGACATGGCTTCAATAGTGGTGCCAGCGTATTCATAGGCATAACCCACGCCGCCTTTAACACCCAATTTACGGATAATATGTAAAACAACATCTTTGGCATAAACCCCCGCTGGTAATTCGCCATTGACTTCTATCCGCCGAACTTTTAACTTAGATAAAGATAGGGTTTGAGAAGCCAAGACATCCCGTACTTGAGAGGTGCCAATCCCAAATGCGATCGCCCCAAACGCGCCATGAGTAGAAGTATGGGAGTCACCACAAGCAATGGTCATCCCCGGTTGAGTTAAACCTTGTTCTGGGGCAATTACATGAACAATCCCTTGATCTCCCGAACCAATATTGTAAAATCGAATGCCATATTCTTTGCAGCTTGTTTCCAATGCCTGCATCATTTCTTCGGCTAAGACATCCACAAACGGCCGGGATTGATTTTCCGTGGGGACAATATGATCGACTGTGGCAACAGTACGCTCTGGATATAATACCTGTAAATTGCGATCGCGCAACATGGCAAAAGCCTGCGGACTGGTGACTTCATGAATCAGGTGCAAACCAATGAAGAGTTGAGTTTGACCTGAGGGCAACGTACCAACGGTGTGAAGATCCCAAACTTTATCAAATAGTGTTCTTTCGCTCATAAAACCAGCCTATAATCCGCGTCTTAATAGTTTTGATCGGGTCGTAACGATTCTGATATTGTACATTAATATCAAAGTATTGACCGGGCTGCTAAACAAAATGGCAATTCAAAAATCGGTTTGTTCTTTCTCACAACGAATTGTATCCTTTGTCGGTTGGATTATATTGGGTTTTTTGTTAGGGGTTGGCTTATCCTCTCGACTGTCTGCTGTTAGTTTGGAGTCCGGCCGGGTTAATCTTTCGATTAATAACTCTTCTTCATCTCCTCATCTTGTTGATTCTCGTCAATCTGAGTTATCTATTTCTCAGCTAGAACAACAAGGTCGAGACTTTTATCAATCCAGTGATTATCAAAAAGCGATACAAGTTTGGCAAGATATTATTACTCGTGACACTAATCAATTAAGACAAGCCGCCGCATGGGGAAATCTGTCTCTTAGTTTACAGAAATTAGGACAATGGCAAGCCGCTGATCGAGCCATTCAGAAGAGTTTAGAGTTATTAGATTCTCTTTCAACCGATCGAGATCAAATCATATTAACAGCGATCGCACAAGCATTAAGTATTCAAGCCAATCTCTACTTTTCTCAGGGAAACTATAGTCAAGCTTTGGAAGGTTGGCAACAGGTAGAGAAGATTTATCAAAATACGCCGCATCAAAATAGAAGGATTGAAACTTTACTCAATCAAGCCCAAGCGTTGCAAGGATTAGGTTTGTATCGTCAAGCAGAAAAGAGATTAATTGAAGTGAATCAATCTCTACAAACTCAACCCAACTCTTCCCTTAAGGTGTCTCAGTTGCTTCACCTCAGTCATGTGTTACGAGTCTTAGGAAAGCTGGGAAATATAGATAATTTTCACTCAAATATTTGTGATTTTTCAGGAAATCATGACCTCAACAATTTAAATCAAACTGAATTATCAGCCGTCGCCGTTTCCGGGGAGTTATTGAAAACTACAAAACAATTAGATTCTCCACAATATCTTAAAGAAGCTCAATTAAGTATCGCAAATTTAGCCAGAGCAGTCTATCACCAGCAAAAAGAACTTGATGACTTTAATTTAATTCAAAACTCGGCTCAAACCGCTTTAGCTTGCTATCAACAAGCGGCTCTATCTTCTGCGCCCATCATTCAAACTAAAGCCAAGCTGAATCATTTAAGTTTATTATTAGAACTAGGTCAGGAATTAGATCCTGAAAAAGAGAAAGAAATAGAGTTATGGAATCAAGTTCAATCTCAGCTTATTTATGAGAAAGAAAACTGGCAGGAAATTGAATTAATTATTAATAGTTTACCTGTTGGTCGGACTGCTATTTATGCCAGAATCGATTTAGTCAAAAGCTTAATAAAATTAGCGACAAAGCAAGCTAATCTTTATCCTAATATTGAGCAACTTCTATTAACTGCAATTAACCAAGCTGAACAACTGGGAGATATCAGAGTTCAGTCTTATGCACTGGGTTATTTAGGTCAACTGTATGAACAACATCAGAACTGGCAAAATGCTAAGAATTACACGCAAAATGCTTTGCTTTTATCTCAATCCATTCAAGCCGATGAAATCAGTTATCAATGGCAATGGCAACTGGGGCGAATTTTAAAACAACAGAAAGATTCAGATCTGAAAAATGCAATTGCAGCTTATAGTAGTGCGGTTCAAACTTTACAATCTTTACGACAAGATTTAGTAGCAATTCGTCAGGATGTACAATTTGATTTTCGCGATCGCGTTGAACCCGTTTATCGAGAATTAGTCGATCTACTTTTACACTCCGAAAAACCCACATTAGAAAAGCTTCAACAAGCTAGAGAAGTGATTGAAAATCTGCAATTAGCTGAACTCGATAACTTCTTTCGAGATGCCTGTTTAGATGCTCAACCTCAAGCCATCGATAAAATCGATCCCAATGCCGTTGTCATCTATGGAATTATCTTAACAGATCGATTAGAAATTATTGCCAGTTTACCTGATTATCCTCTATTTCATTATCGAACATCTATTCCAAATTTTGAATTAACTCAAAGCATTAGAAAGCTGAGATTTATACTACAAAAACCCTATCTTACTCCAGAAGCTAAACAATTGTCTCAACAGATTTATCGCTGGCTATTAGAACCCCTGGAAGCTCAACTCAAAGGAGATGAAACCTTAGTTTTTGTTTTAGATGGGGAGTTACGCAATATTCCAATGGCAGCCCTTTCAGATGGTAAAAAATACCTGATAGAAAAGCATCCAGTGGTGATTGCACCTGGACTTCAACTGTTAGATCCAAAACCATTAATTCGACCTTTAAATACTCTCAGCGCCGGCTTAGTTGAACCACCAGAACCATATAAAGATCAATTTGCTGCCTTACTTAATATTCCTGAAGAATTACAGAAAATTGAGGAAGTTGTTGTTAATAGCCAATCATTACTTAATGAAGAATTTAATAGTGAAAATCTTGAAACCCAAGCTAATTCACAACCTTTGCAGGTGATTCATTTAGCCACTCATGGTCAGTTTAGTTCCCAAGCAGAAAAAACATTTATTCTAGCCGCAGACGGCCCAATTAATATTAAGCAACTGGATAACCTTTTCCGCAACCGAGAACAAAATCAAACCCGTGCCATTGACTTATTAGTACTCAGTGCTTGTGAAACTGCACCAGGAGATAATCGAGCCGTATTAGGATTAGCAGGAATGGCAGTTAGAGCGGGTGCAAGGAGTACAGTTGCTTCATTATGGAGCTTAAATGATGAATCTGCCGTGGTATTTATGGGTCACTTTTATGAACAATTAGTTCAGGGAAAAACAAGAGCAGAAGCACTGCGTCAGGCTCAATTAGCATTCATTAACAATAAGAACCGATATGATGCGCCAGTGTATTGGGCACCTTATATTTTAGTGGGGAATTGGCGTTAGGATTGACTCATGTGATTACCATTTTAATAAATTAAATAGATCCGCTATACTTTTAAATAAATAACGCAGGAGTTCAAGATGTTATTAAAGATAGAACAATTGACTATTCCTCCGGGAAATCAGTTAATTTTAAATAATATTAGCTGGCAAAACTTTGAGCAAATTCTAGAAGAATTAGGAGAACATCGTTCATCAAAACTCGCTTATCAGAATGGATTCTTAGAAATTATGGTTCCTTTACCTGAACATGAAAAAGCTAAAGTTTTTATTAGTAATTTTGTCGAAATTCTTTTAGAAGAACTCAATATTGAATTTTGCCCCCTCGGGTCAACTACATTTAAAAATCCGGAAATGACTCAAGGCATTGAACCCGATAACTGTTTTTACATTCAACATGAAGCACAAGTTAGAGCAAAAGATAGATTGGATTTAAAAGTCGATCCACCCCCTGATTTAGCATTAGAAATTGAGATTACCTCTCGCACTCATCCCAGTATTTATGAACAACTCAAAGTTCCTGAACTCTGGCGTTTTGAAAAAGGAAAACTTCAGATTAATGTATTACAAAATAGGAAATATACTGAAGTTGAATTCAGCCCAAACTTTCCTAATTTCCCCCTAAAAAAGGCAATTCCCGAATATCTACGACGTTGCAAAAGTGATGGTAGAAATACTACCATGAAGGCGTTTCGAGCATGGGTACAAGCAGAAATTAGACGCTTTGCCCTCTAACCCCCAATTCTGGGGAAGTATTTTTCAAGTCCCCCATATTTCCAAGTCCCCCAAAGTTGGGGGAAACACGGGGGCTGGGGATTTAGCTTGCTCTTTGGTATTGATGCAACAGCCCTGGTTTAAGGTTGACAATGAATTGTAGCCTGTCGTTGAGGTTGAATGCCCTTTTTCGTTGGGTCATAACTAACTAAAATCACGTCTCCATTTTCATTGCGTATCCATCCCCGCGCAGGTACAATATCTAAACTAGAAATCGGTTCGTTAGCGGTTCTTAAAGCCGTTGCATTTCTGCTCACCGGTGCCAGACTACCCCGAGACTGCACCTCTGGCAATTCCATTAACTCAACTAAAGTCTGTTCACTGCGGACACTTTCTTGAGGACTCGGCGGCAACCCCCCCCGTCCAGTATTGATAAATTCGCTACCACCGCGCTGTCTACAGAATTCCTGGGCAATCAGTGCCGCTGGGTCAACTACTGTCACAGGGAGTTCAATCACAGCACTACTGGGGTCAAACTGGGTATTGAGTTCAACTGTACCGCTAAATTCTGGCCCTAAGTCAGACGTAGCCGTAATATCACTGGCACTAGTTTGTTGTTGACGAAATTGTGTGCCAAAAATCGCACCCGCATTAATAATCACTTGACCTCCCGGCCCCGCGAGGGCATTCGCCGAAATATCGCTATTTTCAATTGCGACTAACACATCCGTATCAATCTCAATATTACCCCCCGTTCCAGTCGCCAACGAATTCGTCGTAATTTGACTTCCCTGCCGCAGTTGAATGTCTTCGGCCGTCAGACTAATATTGCCCTCATCTCCCACAACAGTTTCAGCGCTGAGGCTGCCATCCTCTAAACGTATCAAACCCGCCCCCACCGTTAAACTGCCCGCTTCCCCAGTTCCTGTAGCACTCACATTCACCTCTCCCCCATCCGTAACCGTTAAATTAGGGGTGAAAATGCTTAAGTTTCCCGCATCTCCCGTTCCTTCAGCTAAGGTAAATAAACGACTATTCACAGGCGTTGAACCCACTGTTGCTGTTCCTGTAACTTCTATTGCTTCCGAAGCATTCACGGTTAAAGTTCCTCCAGGGCCACGTTCATTGCCTAAACCTTCCTCTCCAATAAGAGACCCTGCCCCAATTTGTCCGCCATCTCGAATGGTTAAACGACCTACGTTTAAATCGACGTTACTGCCGCCACCTATGCCAAAGTTATCTGCTGATATTCTTGCGCCATCTTCAATAATTAATTCTGGGGTATTGATAATTAGTTCTCCAGCATTAGCAGTGGTAATAAATGCTTGTCCTGACTCATCTAGAATTGGGTTTCTTAAATCATCGATAAGTGGCGGTTCAGCAGAAACAAAGATACCACTTCTCTGGTCTTCCTGTGGTTCGGGTACTAATGCAGTTCCACTCAAAACAATAGTATCTAAAGAGTTAATGGTTAAAGTTCCCCCCTGTCCCTGATTTCGTGCAATTGTTCCAATTTGCCCTCCATCTCTGACAATTAATTGACCAGTGTTAATTGTAAAGCTTCCTCCATTACCTGTGGCTGTGGTTGATTGCCCAACATTAGCAAATAGAGCACTGGGGTCATTTGTTTCTGGTATTGTACCTATCAACTCTACTGAAGAGGCTTGAACAATTAAATTTCCTGCATTACCTGCACCTAATGTACTTGTCGATATTTGTGCCCCATCCCTAATGGCTAAGCTGTTAGTATCAATTATTAATGAACCACCATTCCCAGTTGCTTCTGTTTGAACCCTAGAAAATAAACCACTTGGTTCAGGTTCAACAATTTCTGTCTCTGAATCAAGATAGATAAATGCTCCGGTTAATACAACTTCAGTAGCACTAATATTCAAATCTGTTCCTTGTCCTGTACCAAAATTATTAGCAGATATCTGTGCTCCACCCTGAAGAATGAGCCGTCCAGTTTCAATTCTTAGAGTTCTTCCTTCCCCTGTCGCTTCACCAAACACATCTATAGAGATGCTAGGGAGAAAAACATCAGTTCGTCTAAGTTCTACAGAATCTGAGGCGATAACAGTTAAATTCCCAGGTCTGGCTGTAAAATCACTATCAGCTTGTGTTGTTATAAACGCTCCTTGCTGAAGGCTCAATCTCGGAGTTTCAATAATCAAGTTGCCAGCATTACCCATTCCACTAGTTCCAGTTCCTAGTAAGCTTAGAGTTTCACCTCCAGAAAGTTCAACAGATTCAGAAGCTTTGACCACTAAATCTCCTCCAGTGTCTGAACCAGATGTCAAAGAAAAAACCTGAGAATTTTCTGTCAGAGTTATTTGTCTTCCATGAATCTGAATCTCACCACCGCTTTCACCACTGGTATCAACCTTTGCAACATCAGATAAACCAATATCCTGAAAATTCTGAACTCCCTCATAACCCAAGGCAAACCCTTCTGCTACGGGTGTTAAGTTAACTAAGCTATTCCCGGCAACACTGCCTAACTCAACTCGTCCACCTTCTGCTGTTAGAAATCCCTCCTCTAATCTCACTTCACCTCCAACTAAGGCTAATGTTTGTTCAGGTTGAACTTGCAGACCTCCTATGGGAGTATCAAATGCTTCTCCTGTATCCTCATCTATCTCAGTGATGAAAGTTCCAGAACGATTGATAATACTGCCTGGATTTTCCCTAAACCACAAGCCAATAGGGATGTTAACTGTCAGTAGCGGTAGAGTATTGGGATTTGTGGCACTAAATTCAGTACCATCACCAAAAATCACACTATCTGCACTGGTGGCAAAAAAAGAACCTCCAATATCAAGAGAAGCATTTTCACCAAAAATAATGCCATTGGGATTAATCAGAAACAGGTTGGCAACACCATTGGCTTTGAGAATGCCATTAATCTCAGAAATTGCTCCTCCTGTAACGCGAGAGAGGATATTCTGAATATCCACCGCATTATTAAAATGAGCAGTCTCATTCACACCCACAGAAAACTGCTCAAAACTATGAAATAGATTATTTCCCGCCCTCGTACCGCCATCAATCTGGATGATGTTGTTCTGGGGTGTAACGATAGAATTCTGGGGCAGTGTGTTATCAGGGACGATTTGCGCCGTAGTTGGGGAGGAAGCTAACACAACAGTTATAAGACCTCCCTTGAAAAAACAGATACACGACGATTGAATAAATTGTTTCAACATCATCCTATGCACTACGGTAGATGAGCGAGTGAGATAATAGGCAACTATCTTACAACAATTGTTATCTAAACAGCCCAGAGTGCATCTTCAATTCAAAAAAGTTTACTATTTTGACTGAAATCTACGTTTTAGTCCTAAACCTATACCTAAAACCCCCAATGCTAACAGACCATTTGTAGGATGAGATTCAGGAACTATTACTGCAATGTTGTTGGCAAACCCTAATAACTCATTCTCAATGATATACTCTAAAGAATTAACAGCCTGTTTGCGCTCATCAAGAGTATCAAGACTTGGAAGATCACTAAAAGGCTCTAACGGCTCAAGAGTTGTTGGAGATAATGCAACATAACTTGACCCGAAAATTTGTAGAATTAATTCGGTAATTCCTAGACGACTGAGTTCTTCACCTTGCAAAATATAATCTATCCCAGCCATGTCACGATCTGGTGACTCTCTTAGCCTTGTTTTTAAGTTTAAAGTTAAGGGTGTATCAACGAACTCATAAGTTTTAGGTAAACCATCTCGATCAATTTCGCCAATTTCATTAGGACGAACTGCTCCACTAGATTCAACTATTTCTATTAGATCCCATTTAAAACCATTATCAAAATCATCGAATCCTCCAGTAAAATCTGTAACTGCATTTCTAAAAAAGCCGCTAATAGGGTCGGTGTTACCATCTTCTACCGTAGGAACTAAAGTAAAACTATAATCGACTTCAAGTGATTGAAATAGACTACCTTCTGCCTTATTACCAGTTTGTGTAAAAAATGCCTCTGCTGACTCTACAAAACTCCCAAAAACGGCCGCTGTAGCTAACGCGGTTACCGTCATCAATTTCATTAACTTCATCTTCATTTACCCCTGAAAAAATAAACAACTACAAACAAATAG
>CAYNXM010000400.1:0-12646 GCA_964401105.1 uncultured Lyngbya sp.
ATCTTGCCATACCTGTATGGATGAATTGGGTTCATCAGCGCGCCATAGTACCAACTTGACTCCCAACAAACGAGCTGTGGTGATACTTCCTGGTTGACAATCTTCTACGTTTGCAACAACGTACCAGTTGTTGATTAAGATGGGGTCTGCGGTTGTCATAATTGTCTCCTAGTTTTACCCGCTAGCAAGGCGTAAGTCAGAAAATTTGACATTATTTTTGACATCATTTAAGTTTACACTAGACATTCTTTACTTCAAAATGTATTACAAGCCTCTACAATAAAAACTAGCCCCTGAAGCCATCAAAGGTAGTCCTGTAGAAGTAATGATGTGAAGTACGATAGCGCCAACGTAAACTTATGGCGTGGGCAACGCGGCTTCATAGACAATTGCCTCTACCAGAAATAGTTTCCGGCTTTGGTCTGACATCGTCTCCACAGGCTAAAACGCCACAACAGACGTTACAAAATATTCACGCAAATTGATAGCTGCGTTGACATCTCTGTCATGCAACTTTCCACATTTAGGACATTCCCAATTCCGGATTTTTAAGGGCATTGATTTTATCTGATGTCCACAACAATTACAAGTAATTTAGGTAGCTTAATTGTCCTGCCGTTGGCTTAAAACTTTTGAGAATAAGTTGCAGTTTTTTTTCGCTGCTTCGACTTAAATCTAGGGTTTTTACCTATTCCTCTAAAGAAGTTTTTGAAGACAGTGTCTAGGTTATTCGGTAATTCTTTTTTAGGCGTTGGTAATTGATTGGCACATTTTGTGTGGCTCAATCCTTCACCACTTTCCTCATAAGTTTTATTCCACTCTGCTAAAAATTTGTTGTACACAAACCGGGCGCAACCCAACTCTTTCGAGAGCTGAATGCGTTGTTCTTGATTGGGATACAGCCGGAATTTTTTTAGCGCAGTGAATATTAACTTTTGATGATAGACTGCTGTTATTTTATCGTAAATGGAGTTATTCTTTAACATGAGCATAACAGCTTCAGCTAGAGCGTTTTCAGATATTAAAGCTCATTTAGTGCTGGTCTCAAAATATCGTAAGAGGGTTTTTACGGATGAAATGCTAACAGTCATCGAAGCTGCGATCGACAAGTGTCTAGAAAAGAACGGGTGTGAATTGATTGAGTTTAATGGTGAATCAGATCGTGTTCACCTACTATTTCAAGATCTCCCTCAACATCAGCTAAGCAAACTCGTCAACTCAATGAAAACGGCTACCAGTCGAGTACTTTCTAAACAGTTTGAATCAGAACTTGAGAAAGTCTATTGGGGGAAGAGAGTTGTCTGGTCTGGTAGCTATTATGTTTCGAGTTGTGGAGGCGTAACTGTTGATAGATTGAAAGAGTATATTGAGAAGCAGGAAAGACCTGATTAGTTGTGGATGATTGTCGTCATTCATCCCGTCGCCAACGTACAGATATGCCTGCCCCCCAGGAGAAGGGGCGCGGGTTTTTTTACTCCATTCAGATAAAAGTTGCTTAAAGGTTTCTTAAGTGTTTTAACTGTACCTTGCTTTTTCATAAAAACTCTGAGACAATTAAGTGCCCTGCATGGCAAAAATGCATATTAAGCATCAATGTTACAAAAGATTAATCGTTATACCCACGGCTTTGTTGCAGTTCCAGTGATTCTCGCTTGTCGAGAACAAGGTCTTTTCGAGCTACTCGCCCATGAAAGTCCTCTCTCCTTAGAGCAAATGGTCAAGCATCTGGGAGCTAATAACGGACACTTCCAGGTGGCTTTGAGGATGCTCGAATCTTTAGATTGGCTTTCGAGAGATCAGCACCTTAAATATTCTCTGACCTCAGAAGCCGCGATTCACAACCAAATTCCAGAAGACGTTCTCCAATTGTACCACCTACCAATTGAGTCTTATTTACAAGGAAAACAAGGAAAGTTACTGGGAAAATGGATTGAGCGTTCTTGCCAACTATGGAATCTGGATAATCCCTTAATAGCAGATTTTTTAGATGGATTACTGCTGATCCCACTCCTGCTGACACTCCACAAACACAACTTGCTGGCAGAGTCGGAAGAGAAACCCTTGCTCTCCTCGTTAAGCCCAACAGTGCAAGAAGAGTTGGGCAGGTTATTTGTCCACCTGGGTTGGGCCGATCTTAAAGCGGGTCGTCTAACGCTAACCGAAGTCGGTCGATTTATGGGGGAGCGAGCCTTAAATACCGCCATAGTGGCTTCCTATACCCCGATGTTGTCTCGCATTGATGATGTACTATTTGGCGATTGTGTTTCAGTATTCCAAACAAATGCGGACGGTCATGAAAGCCACATTGATCGGACCCTCAACGTGATCGGGAGTGGATTTCAACACCAGAAATATTTTGCCGATTTAGAAGAAAGTATCCTCTCAGTCTTCAATCAGTTGCCATTGGCAGAACAGCCCAAATACATTACTGACATGGGGTGTGGCAATGGAGATCTCCTCAAGCGAGTCTGGGAAATCATTCGGTTCAAGTCTGCTCGGGGTCATGCGCTTAAACAATATCCCCTGCGTCTTATCGGTGTAGATTATAACGAAGCTTCTTTGAGCGCGACTAAACGCACCCTCGGTGACCTTCCCCATTTAGTTTTGCAGGGAGATATTGGCAACCCGGAACAAATGGTGCTTTCTTTAAAGGCTCATGGCATCCACGACCCCGAAAATATCCTGCACATCCGTTCGTTCCTCGACCATGATCGTCCCTTCATTCCTCCCCAGAAAAAGAACGAAGTCGAACAGCGTGCTCACCTACCTTACCAAACAGTTTGTGTCGATAGTCAAGGAGGGCTGATTCCGCCTCATGTTATGGTGCAAAGTTTGGTAGAACACTTAGAACGATGGTCTCAAGTCGTCACCAAGCACGGTTTAATGATTTTAGAAGTCCATTGTTTGATACCAAAAGTAGTCTATCAGTTTTTAGACAAAAGCGAAAACTTGCATTTCGATGCATTTCAGGGATTTTCTCAGCAGTATCTTGTGGAAGCCGACGTTTTTCTCCTGTCTGCAGCAGAAGTCGGTCTATTTCCAAAGTTAGAGCTTTCTAAAAGATACCCGAAAACCTTTCCTTTGACTCGGATTACACTGAATTACTTTGAGAAAAGACCTTACAAAATTCGTCATGCCTATTTGTCAGATTTGCCTGCCTTAGTTAACTTAGAGGTCCAGTGTTGGTCAGAACATTTACAGGCATCTGATAATGAAATTCGGCGAAGACTTGAGCTAAACCCACAGGGAAATTTAGTGCTGATTATAGAAGGTCAAATTATTGGTGTAATTTATTCCCAAACAATCGCCAGCACTGAGGTATTAGAGAATGTAAAATATGAGCAATTGCCATCGTTACATACTCCCCAAGGGTCAGTTATTCAACTGCTGGCACTAAATATTTTGCCTGAGTTTCAGGCGCGGGGGCTGGGAAATGAATTGCGGGACTTTATGCTCTACTACTGTACCCTCAAAGGCGGCATTGAGAGCGTGGTGGGTGTAACTCGCTGTCGAAATTATCTCAATTATTCCCAAATGCCGATGAGCGAGTACTTGAAGCTACACAACGAGCAACGGCAGCTTATAGATCCGATTGTGGGGTTTCATGTGTCGGGGGGAGCCGAAATTAGGGGAATTATTGCGAATTATCGTCCGGAGGATACAGAGAATCTCGGCATGGGGATTTTGATTAAATATAACCTGCGTGATCGTGCTTTGCACCAGCATAGCGATCGCCAACCTCTGTATACCCACTCAGCAATTAGTTCATCAGGACAAACTTTGCCAGCAACATCTGCAACTCAGGAAAACGAAACTGTAGCTGCTCAGGTTAAAGAATGCATTTTAAAGGTGATGGGTCCCCAGCGGCAATCAGCTTATGTTCCAGAAGATAAACTGCAGGATATGGGATTAGATTCTTTAGATTTATTAGAGCTGCAGGAACTGTTAGAGAAAGGTTTAGGGGTGAATCTCTCTGGGTCGTTTTTTTTGCAAAATAATACTCCAACAGCTATTATCACTTATTTCCAAAATCAAGTCGTACAAGAGAAACAATCCGAGCCAGTCTCACCTGTTGAGCAGACCAAAGAAATCAACATTTTAGAAAACATAGTTAACCAACAAAAAATTCCTCAAGTCACCAGAATCGTCACAGAACAACAAGGTCGCAAGGTACTCATTGACGGAGATTGGGTGATAGACTTTGCTTCTTGTAACTATTTAGGTCTTGATTTGCATCCCAAAGTCAAGGAAGCAATTCCACCCGCTTTGGAAAAGTGGGGCGTACATCCCAGTTGGACTCGGCTGGTTGCTTCCCCAGCAATCTATGAAGAGTTAGAAGAAGAATTAGCCAAACTGTTAGGCGTATCGGATGTTTTGGTCTTTCCAGCCGTAACGCTACTTCAGATAGGAATACTGCCGCTATTGACTGGGAATAATGGTGTCATTTTTGGGGACCTATCTGCACATCGTTGTATTTATGAGGGTTGCTGTCTGGCTCAGCACAAAGGAGCCCAGTTCATTCAATATCGACATAACGATTTGAATGATTTAGCCGAAAAACTAGCAAAATATCCGCTTGAGCAAGTCAAAATTATTGCTATTGATGGAGTGTATTCCATGTCAGCAGATTTTCCCCCTCTGCCAGCTTACGTGCGTTTGGCAAAAGAATACAATGCTTTAATTTACATGGATGATGCCCATGGCTTTGGCATTTTGGGCGAAAACCCCAGCACCGATATGCCTTACGGATATAAAGGAAATGGGATGGTCAATTACTTTGACTTGAACTTTGCCGAGGATAATATCATCTATGTCTCCGGTTTGTCCAAAGCCTATTCTTCCTACGCCGCATTTGTAACTTGTGGCAATCCGCAGATCAAAACCAATTTCCGCAACGCTTGGACTGCCATATATTCTGGTCCTTCTCCTGTTGCAAGTTTGGCAAGTGCCTTAGCCGGACTACAGGTAAATCGAGAAGAAGGAGATCGCTTAAGAAAACAAATTTATCACTTGACTCGCAAACTGGTGACACAAGCCAGAGCCATTGGATTTGAGGTGGATAATTATAACTATGTTCCCATCGTTAGCGTGTTAGTGGGAGATGCTCAACATATAGTGGATGTCTGTCAACTTCTTTGGAAATATGGTATTTTAATCACTCCAGCTATTTTCCCCATAGTCCCCTTAAATAAAAGTGCTTTGAGGTTTTCGATCACGGCTGCTAATACCGAAGAGGAGATAGACCAAGCAATTAAAGCTCTCGAAGCAGTTTGGGATTTGCTGCAAAAAAGGAACGCTTCACTTTCTTTAAACTAAAGTTCAAGGAAGCAATAGCCAAAGTCCATTTATTCATCTTAAAACAATGATAATTGTGCACCCGTCAAAATCTCCTTCTTCACGGCGGAAATTAAATGGCCTCCTCAGTTCAGAATATGAACATGATTTTGATATTAAGGCCCTGAATAATCTTAAGAAAATTCCAGCCCTTCCTTTTGTTTTTCGTAAGTTTAGTCAATTGGGAATTGAGAAACTCTTAAAAGTACAACTAACGGGCAGTTATCTTAAAATTACTAACAGAAATTTTTCCCATGTTTATGATATTTTTACCGAAGCTTGTGAAATTTTGGAAATTGAAGAGCCTCCTTTATTTTATATTAAACCGGGTTACGCTAAAATTGATACTCTGACCATAGGAGTTGAAGAAGCTATTTTGGTCGTCACTAGATATGCAGTAGATCAGTTAACTGAGGAAGAGTTACTATTTGTTTTAGGGCGTGAATTAGCTTATATTAAAAGTAATCATGTTCTCTATACTCAAATGGCTTCCGTTTTGCCCAGTATCGGAAGCCTCATTGGTAATGCTACTTTGGGATTAAGTGGTCTCGCCACTTCTGGGTTACAATTAGCTTTAGATCATTGGCAACGTATGGCTGAATTTACCGCCGATAGGGCGGGTTTATTAACTTGCCAAGATTTAAAAGTAGCGACTAAAGCTTTAATGAAAATAGCGGGTTTACCTGAAAAATATTTTAATCAAGCCGTGCTGGAAGATTTTATTCTTCAAGCTCAAGAATTTGATGATTACAGTTACGATAATTTAGATAAAATGGCTAAGTTTTTTTCTAATTTTCAAAAGGCTCATCCTTTAACAGTCGTTAGGGCTGCAGAGATGTTTAAATGGGTTAAATCGGGGGAGTATGATACTGTTCTTAATCGCTCTCATTATTTTGATGATTCATCCTGGATTTGACTTCTGACTCCCATCTACATGAGGGCAAGCTTTTGACTCCTGTCATTCCCTTGGAGAAGGGAACTACGCGGGGGCAGGCTTTTGACTTCTGAGTGACACTCCCACCATTAAGCTGAAAAATCCCAGCAGAAATAACCCCAATGACCCATGTAACCTTAGAACAGGCGATCGCCAAGGTTCCACTTCCTATTCAATCAGAGTTAAGGACAATTCTTGCCCAACATACTGTAATTGACTCAAGTGTTGTCGCCTCTTGGCTTGATCGACTTAGTATTGATATGGGTACGTTAATGATTCAGTTACTACCCGTGGCCGCAACCTATGCTAGGGTACCAATATCGCAGTATTATGTAGGGGCGATCGCTCTGGGTCAACCAAAATCTAAAAATCAGGTAGATTCTGGATCTCTTTATTTGGGTGCCGATCTGGAATTTGTAGGGCAAGCACTTAGTTTCTCCGTTCACGCAGAACAGTCTGCCACCATCAATGCGTGGTTGCATGGAGAGAGCGGTTTGCAAGCTTTGGCAACCCATGAAGCGCCATGTGGATATTGCCGACAGTTTTTACACGAGATGGCAACTGTAAATCAGGATTTTATTATTCTCTTGAAGGCTAACAAGGCACAATCAGAGCAAACTTATACTTCAAATAGACTCCCACATTTCCTACCCGAGGCATTTGGGCCAGCAGATCTTGGACTGACGGGTGGATTAATGGAAACAGTATTTCATGGTCTGGAGACTTGTTCTACTGATGATGTTGTGCTTGCTGCTCTATCTGCTGCCAATCAAAGTTATGCTCCCTATACGAAAAATTTTGCCGGGGTAGGGTTAAAAGATTCTCATGGAAATATATTTACAGGTCGGTACGCTGAAAACGCTGCTTTTAATTCATCCATGTCTCCGATGGAATCTGCTCTGAGCTACATGAATATGAATAGATCTCCTCAATCACTATTCGACATTTGTGATGCTGTTTTAGTTGAAGTAGAAAGTACTATTAGTCAAAGACCTATCACTGAAGTCTTTCTTTCTTCTATCGCTCCCAAGGTCAAGCTGAGGTACGCCCCTGCAACTTTCTCAAGTAATAGACCTCTTGCATAATTTTTTTATGATAGAATTAAGGGTTAGGCTCTTTTTAATAACCTTGAATGGGTCTGAATTGGCGATCGCCTGCTTTGATTTATCTGAAAAAAACAGAATTCGTTAATATTATAACGAAAATTTATTGGGCAAGAGGTCTATAGCTATAATCCTTACGGTCAAAAGATTAGAGGCGATTAATTAGTAAAACTTATAACTTAAATGTTAAGAAGTGCGGAATGTGGGTTATTATTGTTTGGTCTGCTCAAAGACAGAATTGATTAAATTGATTAAGAGGAAATTCTTGATGTCTACTGAATTAACAGACGAACAAGTATTTAAGCTGCTTTGCATGGAAGTTATTGAATCCTTGGGATTCGCACACTTTGCTCCGACCATTCTACTCTATGAGATGACTAATCCCGGATTTATAGACTGGTGCGAACAGATGGTTTTTATTGATGATGATGGTAAGCTCGATGAAGGAGAAAAATTCTTATTAGATTGGATGAGACAGAACTTAGGAAACATGGATCAGATCCATGAATTAATGCCCGTTGCTGAGCGTTTAGAAATAAAAATTAAGTCCTAATTTTAGGTATTTTCCAACTTCAAACTACGTTCTTAATCTCATCTGGAGAGTCTGCGATCGCTAGATTCTCCCTTTCAAAGCATCCACAAACAGCGGTTGGATGTTGTTTTTTGTAAAAATCAGAGTGAGTGTCCAGTAATTGGTAGTTGAAGTATTGGCGGCGGCAGTGTGCCATACACTTGGTGTATAAAACATTGCGGCTCCTGCAGGAAGTGGAAGACATCTTTCTGTATCTATTGAATTAGCAGAAGACGGATCTAATGAGTGTTCCCATTGGTGACTACTTGGTATAACTCGCAGTGCACCCATAGCATTATCGGTATTCTGTAAATATATACTTATGAATACCGTAGCTTGATTGGCTACTGGAACCAACAACCGAAGATCATCGTCATTTAAGTCGTCTGTTAACTTGGATGCATGATGTGCGTTCAATACTTCAACTATATATGGATGGTCTTGATGCCAGGCAATGTATCCCGTACCCGCACGAATTATTGATAGATCGGTAATCAATAGGGAGGTATCAGAGCCAATTAGAGTTTGGACTGGTTCGATCACAGTAGGAAGCTCTAAAACCCTCTGAATTATCTTCTGATACCTAATTTGGTCTGGGATAGTATAATCAGACCACCATTCATAGTCACCCGGCAATAGTCCCCCACGTTTTTGTTCGGTAATCAGTTCTACTTCATGCCGTATTTCTTTAATTAACGCTTTTGGTACAGTTTCTTCAACTGTGAAATAACCATCATTTACGTAAGCTTGTTTTTGTTCGACTGTAAGCATCTGTTTGATCTCCTCGCAATCCAAAGAATTTAGTGAATATTAATGTAGGTCGTAGTATAACCATACATTAGGCTCAATGTATATTCCCATATTGTTGGGATAGTCAATTTTGACAGGTACTAAGCCTTTGGGAATAATATAGTCACCCGTTTCTGGAAAACGCATCCCGACTCTATTTTCCCAGCCAGCAATTGTATCACTAATTGTCGTGGACTTAAAACAGATGCCTGCAATTTTAGCTCCCTGTTTGAGATTAACTCGTAACCAAGGGTCAAATAGAAGACCATTTTTATCCCGCCAGGTCATATAACGCTCTATGGGTGTAAGCGGGTAAAGAGATTTCAAACTAGGACGTGCAGCCATGATCAGCGAACTAAGACTGTGGGATTGGGCAAGTTCTTTCATGTATCCAATCATGTACTGGCTTAAGTTTTTGCCCTGATACTCCGGTAGGATTGAAATCGATACGACGCATAATGCATTAGGCGGGCGGTTCTGTTTTCGGTCTTCAAGCCACTTGGCTAAAGCCCAGTCACAACCTTTATCCGGTAACCGATCAAAAGGGCTTTCCCATACTAAAGGGACACAGTTTCCTTGGGCTATCATACGCTGTGTAGTCGCTTCTACTAAGCCAAACTGAAATTCTGGGTAAATTTCCAATAAAGCTAAGGAATCTGGATCTGCCCACACACCATGCACCAAAAATTTTGGGTATGCTTGCTCGAAGACATTGATTGTCCCTTCTACAAAATCAGAAGTTTCGTTTGGGGTTACAAAGCGATACTCCAAATTGTGTTGTGCAATTTGAATCGTCATTGCTTGTTGGCTGATTGCTTAAATTTATACCGGAAGTCAAATGAGATGTCGCTATCGTTATTGTCCGGAAGCACTTGCACTGTCAGTTCGTTACCGACTTTGTCACTCCCAGGCATAATTAATAAGTTAGGGTGAGGTGGAATGCCATCGTACTCGCGGACGCGGCGAAAAATACTCGAATTCTCGCCACCGTGTTTACTCAAGAGGACTTCAACTGGTGTGATCACAAAAGTCATTCCCGGTCCCAGGTGGCGCGATCGGCGCTTTTGATTGGCTGGAGTGGAGACACTCACAAATAAACCACGCCCTCCTAGAGAATAACACCAGTTAGGAGACTGGGAATCGGCAGACCAATCAGCCGGCCAAGGTACCCGATCGATACTATGCAACGCATTTAAAAAGTCAAATGCCTGATGTGCATATTCCTCTACAGTGAGATCCTTTGCTTCAGGTGGGAAAAAGATAATCAGTGTCAGAAGATCAGCATCCTCGTGCTGAAGCAATTCATTTTTATTAACTTCGGCAAGATAGCTGTAGACACCCTCAAGGGTATGCTCAACCACGCTCGGCTCGGTTAAAGATGAGGAGGCAATCAGGTATCGCATCATTCCCTTCTGTTCCCCGATAGTTCCCCAGAAGCAAGGGAAGGCGGGAGCGCGGATTGTTTCAACAAATGTTGAGTAGCTAGTGCGTACCCAGGCAGGAAGACACTCCTCTACAACAGAGGATTCCATCTGGCTTTTGTTCCAGATTGGTGTAACTCCGTCAGGACATAAATTCTTGATTACCATAGCTGAGTTCAAGAGTGAGTTTATAGTTGACACTCTCCGCCATATAAATGCGGAGACGCTAATTATACGGCGAATAGATGGGTTAGGAACTTGAAAGCCTTGATAAAAGCCATTCTCTTATAGATTTACTTCTACATTTGGACGTATTGACAAAATACATCTGTTTTTAACTTGTCTCCAATGGGCAATATACGACATACTACTTTCATAATTTCATATTTTGAGCCAGTGCCAAATTATGGTAATGGTTTTTTTATAAAGTACATACTGAACACAGAGATATGGATTTGCAACTGGATGGAAAAAGAGCTTTGGTCACTGGCAGCAGTAGGGGTATCGGAGAAGCGATCGCCAAGACCCTGGCACAGGAGGGAGTAAGGGTGGTCGTCCATGGTCGCAGTCAAGAACGAACCAATCGCGTTGCTCAAGAAATTATAGCTGATGGTGGGAAGGCAGAAACTGCTGTTGGCGAACTTGACACCGACGAAGGTGCAAAAACCGTGGCTGAGTTAGCCCTGTCTTCTCTTGGCGGTGTGGACATTTTGGTTAACAACGCCGGTACCTTCTCAATGCAGGGCTGGATGGATACCACGGCTGAACAATGGGTGCAGCTTTACAACGCCAATGTGGTCTCAATGGTGCGTATGATTCAACTTTTGATGCCACAAATGAAACAACTGGGTTGGGGACGTATTATCCAAATCGGCAGCAGTGATGGAACACAGCCTTTCCCAGACCAACCCGACTACGCAGCAACCAAAGCTGTTAACATCAATATGACGGTGAGTCTAGCTAAAGAGTTGGCCGGGACAGGCATTACAGTCAATACGGTGAGTCCGGGTTCAATCAAGACAGCAGGTTCTGATGAGATTTTGCTCAAGTTGATTGAGGCACAAGGCGGAGGTACAAACGGGGAACAGATGAAGGCACAGATGTTGGAAGAAATGATGAGTAACCCGGTAGGTCGTCTTGGCACCCCTCTTGATGTCGCCTATCTCATCACTTTTGTTTCAAGTCCTCTGGCTGGTTACATTAATGGCGCGAACTTGCGCGTAGACGGCGGCTGGGTCCAAACTATTAATTAAGTCAGTCAGCCAGTCATCGTAAAGCCTAAAACTCGATCTGAGTATTACATATATTAAAAACCTCTTGACTGGCTTTCCAGTTAATATTTAGGAGATGTCTAATGAGAATTTTAATTTGCGTACTCATATTTGGTAAGAGTTACTTGGCCACCATTGCTGCAAGAAGAGCCAGTATAGTCGTAAATATCTACTAATAAGCCATTGGATAATGCGGTTAATACAGCTTGATAACCCCGTGTATGAATGTCTCGATTTAGTACTCCTGAAGCGGGTAAGATGATCACTCTATCTGCGCAAGGACCCACTCCACCGCTGATAGTAACCGCATAATTATCGTCGTTAGAAGAAGTATTTTGAACATTTATAATTTTTCCACCTTGAACTAAATAGTCAGCTTTAGCAATGCCAACTCCGGTAGTTAAAAAGATACCAAATGCGAAGATAAATGCTAGTGTTATGATCAAAAAACGGTTAAAAGCTTTCAACATTTTTCTACCTCTAAATAACTTTTTTTATAATGGAAACTGCACCAACAACTAGTACTTAAATCTCGATTATAAAGGAGATTAAGTAACTGTTTAACTGACAATTACAGTTGAAAACAACAAGTGAGAATAAAACGACATATCAAGTCAATTGAATACATTTTATACTTGAGTTTAGACAGTATAGTTCAGTTAAGGGGGAAAAATGTAGATGGCTGTACTCAACTGAACATCAATACTTTGACAAACTTTCAACCGATCAATGCTTGAGAATCATCTAGAAGTTGACTGCTGTTAGACAGACTCTCTTCCCCATCATCACGATTGGCAATCTTATTGGCAATTTGTTGATAAAAACGAATCATTAAAATGACTCCAGATAGGAGTGGACTCAGAATCATACCTAACCAGATCCCCATACCTCCCCAACCTAAAATGATTCCCATCAAATAGCTTCCAGCCAAGCCCAGACCCCAGCCCCCCAAGTTCATTAACACTGGCACTAACGTATCTTGTAACCCGACCAAAGCCCCAACAGCAACCGTTTGAATACTGTAAAAAAATTGGAATAATGCCGCCAAAGCGAGAAAATTAGTTGCTGTCTTAACTGCTTCGATATTCTCGGGATTGTTTATATCTAAATAAATTCCCGCAATCTGATAGGGAAACAACCAGAAAATCAGTGCCACAGCACTGGCAAAAATGCCACCCATCGTCATCCCAATCAAGGCTGCCCTTGAGGCGGCCAAAGGGTTT
>CAYNXM010000401.1:0-9828 GCA_964401105.1 uncultured Lyngbya sp.
GGCTTTGGATGGAATCAGGAGCAGGACGCCTGCAATCAATTCAACGACGCCACTGCCGATGCGGCCCCATGGCTCGGCGCCAACCTGTTCAAAGATCCAGACGCTTTCCGGAGCGCCCGTAAACTTGAAAAAGAGCGTTTGCAGGAGAATGACGGCGGCGGCGATGCGCAGCACCCAATCCAATATTTTCATGACGATAGCGGGTTTGTGATGAGATCTGGGCCCAATGGGCAACTTCCATGAGTGCCACTTTGAGGAAATCTGTTGCAGAAGTTGAAAAGGTCGCAAAGAGGCTTGTCCACAGCGAAGCAACGTCCTATCTTTGCGCCCGCTTCCGCTATGAAGCACACTCCTCGGTAGCTCAGCGGTAGAGCATGCGGCTGTTAACCGCAGGGTCGTAGGTTCGAATCCTACCCGGGGAGTTCTAAGTTTTATATCAGGTTGGCGATCGCGAGGGCGTGCCTTCGGGTGTATCGCACGACTTCCACGATCACCTTAACCACTAGGTTAAATGCAGTTATTAAATTACAATACTCTATTCTCTTTGATTAGATTTCTACCGCCTAGTAGTAAGACCCAAACTAAAACAGTAAGCCAATGAATGATAATTGGTGTCCATAGAGATCTAGTAATTATATAAGAGTAGCTACAGGATAAACCCAAAATAAAAACTATTGCTAAGAAGTAAGAGTTAAAAAATAAAGCTTGTGATCCTTGATTAAACAGGTAGGCATTAAAAGGATGCCAAATCACAAAAAGTATGGTACTAATAATAACCACTAATAACTTATGTTTATGAGACTTCTCAAATGATGAGCGAGGAATTAAAACGCCTCGAAAAAATAACTCTTCTAAAAAAGCAGGAAAAATAAATAATGTAAAAGGTAGAATATAGACAATTTTACCTGTTAAAACCTTATATTCAAAAATACGACCGTAATGACCGATAGTACAAGCAATAATTCCATACAACACAAGTATAAAAAAAGCGCTCCTGAGTTGATTGAAAGGATTTGCCTTCAAGGACATACAGATATCGTTAAAAAATATTTTAAGCATCTAATTAACCTTCTATATATCTACATCATTACCCTGTGATGATAGTAACTTTTCTGTGAGATTGAGATTGATTAAAACTTATGTAACTAAGTATTATGGGCAACAGTTGGGGATTAAAAGAGGTCTATCTCAATCACGGCAAAAGCGAAAAGAAAGTAATCTATGGCAACAATCTGCCAATCAAATGCCTGGAATACACGCCACACGATCTCATAGCGATCTACAACGATTAATTGAGCAAAGATTAGAGGCGGCAGCTAAGGGCAAGAGCAGAAGAGTTCCTCGCGGCAACGGGTATACGATAGAGAGGTACAAGCCAAATTGATAGATCTCGAATGTGGAGACCCCCCAACCAGATAAGCCCATTGCAGGTTGCGACTCTTAGCTGACGCTGAGAAACCCTCGAATATCTTTTCGCTAAGATTAGCAGAGATCAAAACGATCAAGGTTCATCACTTTATGCCATGCTGCCACAAAGTCGCGCACAAATTTTTGCTGCGAGTCCTGAGATCCGTAGACTTCAGCGATCGCCCGAAGCTGAGAGTTTGAACCAAAAATCAGGTCAACACGGGTACCTGTCCACTTCAATTCGCCCGTTGCGCGATCGCGCCCTTCAAACATCTCCTCCGCCTCAGAAACCGCTTTCCAGGTTGTGTTCATATCGAGCAGATTTACAAAAAAGTCATTCGTTAACGTCTCTGGCTGGCGGGTAAAAACACCCTGTTTCGTTTGACCAACGTTAGCATTCAAGACACGCAAACCCCCCACAAGAACCGTCATCTCAGGAGCGCTCAGGGTCAGTAGCTGTGAGCGATCTAGCAGCAATTTTTCTGCGGATATGGTGGATGTATCTTTGATATAGTTACGAAACCCGTCTGCAGTGGGTTCAAGAGCAGCAAAGGAATCTACATCTGTTTTGTCCTGGGATGCATCTGTGCGTCCCGGTTTAAAGGGAACCTTGGCATCACTTAAACCCGCATTCTTCGCCGCTTGCTCAATCCCTGCACAGCCACCTAGAACAATCACATCAGCCAGGGAAACTTGTTTTCCACCAGACTGAGCGTTGTTAAAGTCGTTTTGGATCGTTTCCAGAGTTTGTAGCACAGTGGCTAATTGATCGGGCTGGTTAACCTCCCAATCTTTCTGTGGCATTAGACGAATACGCGCCCCATTTGCCCCACCCCGCTTATCAGAGTCTCGGAAAGTCGAAGCTGATGCCCAAGCTGTCGAAACCAACTGAGAAACCGATAGATTTGAAGCCAGAATCTGGCTCTTAAGCGTGGCTATATCCTGCTCGTCAATCAATTCATGAGTCACGGCAGGGACTGGATCTTGCCATAAGAATTCTTCTGAGGGAACCTCAGGGCCAAGGTAACGCGAACGGGGTCCCATGTCACGATGGGTCAGCTTGAACCATGCCTGGGCAAACGCATCTGCAAGCTGTTCTGGGTGCTCAAAAAAGTGTCGTGAAATCGGCTCGTAGGTAGAGTCCATTTTCATCGCCATATCCGCTGTCGTCATGATCGGAGCATGGCGCTTTGAGGGATCGTGGGCATCCGGTACCGCATCAGCAGCAGCACCCCCTTTAGGAATCCACTGATGAGCGCCAGCAGGACTTTTAGTCAGTTCCCACTCATAACTAAACAGGTTTTCAAAATAGTTGTTATCCCATTTGATCGGGTTAGTTGTCCATGCCCCTTCGATACCACTCGTGATCGTATGAACGCCTTTACCGCTGCCAAAGTTGCTCTTCCAGCCTAGACCTTGCTCTTCAATACTAGCCCCTTCTGGTTCTGGGCCAAGCTGTGCATCATCACCAGCACCGTGGCATTTACCAAAAGTATGCCCACCCGCAACCAGGGCAACAGTTTCCTCATCATTCATCGCCATCCGCGCGAAGGTTTCACGAATATTTTGGCCTGAGCCAACGGGATCGGGATTGCCGTTCGGGCCTTCTGGGTTGACGTAGATCAGACCCATCACAGTCGCACCTAGAGGAGTTTCGAGTTCATCATCCGTGTAGCGCTTGTCATTAGCCTTCCATTCGTCCTCATTGCCCCAATAAATATCTTCTTCAGGCTGCCAAATGTCTTCACGCCCACCCGCGAAACCCAGGGTTTTAAATCCCATCGACTCATAGGCGCAGTTCCCAGCCAGGATAATCAGGTCAGCCCAAGAGATTTTCTCTCCATATTTCTGTTTGATTGGCCAAAGCAATCGGCGAGCCTTATCCAGATTACCATTATCAGGCCAGCTATTGAGGGGAGCAAAGCGCTGATTTCCAGTGGCAGCACCGCCGCGTCCATCGCCAATACGGTAAGTACCCGCACTGTGCCAAGCCATTCGGATAAAGAGTGGCCCGTAATGACCGTAGTCGGCTGGCCACCAATCCTGAGAGGTTGTCATCAACTCAAAGATGTCTTGCTTGACAGCACTTAAATCAAGACTGTTAAACGCTTCAGCGTAGTTAAATGCCTCACCCATCGGGTTAGACTGGGGAGAATGTTGATGAAGAATTCTTAGGTTTAACTGATTTGGCCACCAATCTTCGTTAGACCTTCCCGTACCAGCGGTGAAGTTACGAGCCGCACTCGTAAACGGACATCCGCCTTGACTGCTCATAATTTGGCTACTCATAGTACCTCTTTCAGTGTGTAGTGCGAACTGTTTGACTTTCTGTTAAGATCTCTCAAACATAGGCAAAAACAACTTAAATCAAATTGTTTTGTATTAGTCATCATACTACTTCCGATAGATAAGATTTTGGATTGAGTGAAGGAATTGCACTATGCCTTTGTTCTGCTCTTCCAATATCCAGGTTCTCGGCTGCAACGTATCACTGCCAGGATCAATGTGTAAATGATTCTATCGGGAAATTTGCCTGTCATACATCGCCGAATATTTTCATCTCTGAGTTTCTCTATAAAATCTTAATAATTCAGTGGATGATGGATTGTGGAAAAATTCTACTGATTGGGAATATTTAATTATACATTGTTTTATTGCTTCAGGAATTTATTCTTTAGATTGGGGAAGTAATCAAAAAATAGAAAAACTATAGGAAATATGGGAATAAATATAATAGTCAGGTGGGTTATTAACACACCCTACAAGATCTAAAATATTATAACCTTCCTGATCAACGAGAAGACAAATATCTTATTATATCAAGACAGACAAAGTAGCTAACTATAATCATCATCAAAAAGTCTTGAAACAGTAGTGCTGGGTCCAGTCGCCATCCTTGAAAAAGTATGATTATTCCTGATAATAATAACATTAGAGGAATAAAAATTAATTGAAATATACGAAAAATTAACTCAATTTTTTTTCTTGATTTTCCTGGTTTAGCCAGTTGAGCAATAGAGATTACAAAATATCCAAGAGAGCCTAAAACTTGGATTAATCCAAGTAAAGAGCTAAAGTTAAACAAAAGCATTTGTTATTTACCTTGAAATTATACTTACTTTTAATCATGTCTAACTTAGTTATACCCCAATTGCGGTATAGTTCTCTATACTGTAAACAATATCAACACTTGACTGACTCTCTATCAGAATCTCCTTTACTTCAACCTTATTAGTTGCACCATTTGACTCAAGTTGAAAAATTGCTATAAAAATAAGCATGGTTAATTATCTTGAGATTGTGAGTTACATTATATTAACCAATCCTAAAGGAGGCGATCTGTCACTACCCTGCCTTTAGGCGTATCCCACTCTGAGGTGATATAAAATGGATTTTAGGGGAAACACGAGAAAATGCATATTATCAGTCGGAAAAAATTAAATGAATTTGCCCAAAAATATCCCGAAAGTCAGTCAGCCTTAAAAGAATGGTATCAAAGAATGAACACCGGACAATTTAAGTCTATCGCCGAATTAAGAACGATTTTTCCTAGTGCTGATAAAGTGGGAAAACTGACCGTATTCAATATCAGTGAAAATAAAATTAGACTGATAGCGGCGATTCATTATAATCGGCAAAAAATTTATTTATATCAGGAAAGTTTGAACTCATTCTGAATACAACTAAAATAAATGGAACGAGTAGCAAATGCAAACTATAAATATAGAGACAATACAAAAAGCATGGATAAGCTTAAATAAAATACTTTTTATCCCTCACACTGACTCAGAATACCAAAAATTAGTAACTCTGTTAGATAATCTAATAGATGAAGTGGGAGAAAATGAAGATCATCCTTTGGTTTCTTTAATGGAAATTGCTGGATTTTTAATAGAAAATTATGAACAAGAAAATGTCCCTGAATTATAAATTAGAGAATTAATCTTTATAATTGGGGAAGCAATCAAAGAATAGAAAAATCCCAGGGAATTTGGGGAGAATAACGTTAGGGTGTGTGACTCACGCACTCTACGAGAGGCGATTGCACTAACATTTACTCGGAGTCAATTGTCTTCAAGAATTCGTCTGCAGTTATCACCATTACATCACGAAATGGATGCAACACGAGTAAATCCTTATCACCACTAATAATGTATTGAGCTTCTCCGTTCAATGCTAACTCTAAAATCTTATCATCTTTTGAATCGCGGCATTCTTGTACATTTTCAATAATTTCTACCAGAATTGCCCGTTCTATCAAAGCCTCTAAAAATTCCTCTCTTTCTTCAGGGTTGATATATCGATTCAATTTTTTGCGCCCTAGTACTTCATTCAATTCTTCCAATAGCTCAAGTGATAATAATATTTCTCCATGTGCCAAAACATACCGAAGAGCTTGAGCGGGTTTACTGTTCTCAAACAAAAGCGCACTAACAATTACATTTGTATCAAAAACGCAGCGCACTTCATTCCTCATCCAAAATTGAATCTAAAATTTCTGGGGTCAATCCTCGTGCTTGAGCATTTCGGCTTATATTACTCATGACTTCTTCCAAAGGTCTTTTACTTCGAGTCGCATCACCCAGTTTAAGGCTCAATAATGCCTCTAACTTACGACGCTGCTCTTCAGGCGCTGCCTCGAAGATGCGGGCAACCTCAGCACTCACCCGAATTGTAATTGATTTAGTTTCCATTTTATTTGCATTACAATGCTTTTAATATATTATCGCTCATATCTAATTGAGTCAGAATATTAAAAATATCAAAGATGGTACGTTACATTAACGCTACAGAAAGCAATTTCACAAAGTGAACACTCCGTGGTCGCGTTGTAGTGGCGTGTTAGCATCATAAAACAGCAACAATTCTTTTAAGATTAGATTTAATGTCTAATTATAGAAGACCTCATCTTTCTGGAGGGACATACTTTATTACACAGGTCACTTATCAAAGAGTGCCTTGGCTTTGTAGTAATATTGGTAGAAAAGCACTCAGAGAAGCAATAGAAAAAGTTAGAGAAAAACATCCTTTTACCATCGAGGCTTTTGTTTTATTACCCGATCATTTTCATTGCTTATTAACTTTACCCCATGATGATAGTGACTTTTCCGTCAGGTTGAGATTGATTAAAACTTATGTAACCAAGTATTATGGGCAACAGTTAGGGATTAAAACAGGTATATCTCAATCACGGAAAAAGCGAAAAGAAGGTAATCTCTGGCAACGTCGTTTTTGGGAGCATTTAATCCGAAATGAACAGGATTTTGCATCACATTGCGATTATATTCATCATAATCCAGTGCATCATAAATTGTGTGAAAATCCTCAAGATTGGGAATATTCAACCATTCATCGTTTTATTGCTTTAGGAATTTATTATTCAGATTGGGGAGGCAATCAAAGAATAGAAAAACCCCAGGGAATTTGGGGAGAATAACGGTAAGTGCGTGACTCACGCACCCTACAGGAGGCGATCGCATTCTATGAGGTAGTTGTCTCACCAATATCTCTCGGTGTAACAGCCGTAATTCCTTCAGAGATATATCTTTTAAAATCTTCTATATTCAAGGTAAGAATGTGTGATATATTGTTAACTTTTATCGATGCAACCAGTCGAGCATCATGAACCTGAACTCCTGAAACACCAAAAGCAATCACCAGTCTGCGCCATTCCTTGTAAATATCAGAACTGTCAGGCAATATGGGAAAGAGACGCTCAATCAGTTGCAGCAACCGTTCAGTTTCAGCAGGAGTTAATCCAAACCCATTTTTCTCAAGAGGACGAGTTGCAACATTCCAAAACTCAATACAATGCCTGAGAAGTCATTTGTAGTTTGTGTCCATCTTGGCGCAAAATTCGGATAGCACTTCTAATTGAAGAATGAAGCGGATGAGAGCGATCTACGAACCGCAATAGAACATTTGTATCGACTAGGTAAAGCACAATTAGGGATGTTCCTCGTAAATTCCCGCTCGACTCACAGCATAATCTGATAAAGTAGGTGTGGTCGTTTCAACATACATTTGGAATTCGTCAGCTAGACGATCTGCAGTTGCCTCAAACTCTTCATTTTCTGGCGAAGAATTATTACTGATTGTGGGTGAAGCTAAGGGCTCTTGTTTATGAGATAAAAATTCAACAAAATCTAAAACTTCTAGAACTTTAACTTCAGATAAGGAATGAAGCTTTCGTACAATTTCTGTAATTAATGTTTCCATTTATTCTCCTAATTACAATATAATTTTTTTAGCTATTATCTTTGCATTCTATTATTATGATAATATTTTATTTAATTTTGATTTGCATAAAGCGATGGATTATGTAAAAATCCGACAGATTGGGAATATTCAACTATTCATCGTTTTATTAGTTTAGGAATTTATCCTTCAGATTGGGGAAGCTGTCAAAGCATAGAAAAACCACAAGGAATTTGGGGAGAATAACGGTAGTGCGTTACATCAACGAACGACAAAAGGCAGTTTCACAAAATGAATGCACTATGGCTCTGTTCGACTCTTCCAATATCCAGGTTCTCGGCTGCAATGCATCACTGCCAAAATCAAAAGGTAGTCTGGCTCAATCGTGTAAATGATTCCGTAAGGAAATTTGCGTGTCATACATCGCCGAATATCTTCATCAATTACGATGTAACGTGTAGGGGATTCTCTGAGCCGATAAATTGCATCCTCTACAGCATTGATAAAAGCCTGTGCTATCTCAACTCGCTGCTTCCTGTAATATTGAACTGCCTCCGCGTATTCTGTGAGAGCTTCGGGATGAAAAACATACTTCATTATTCCAGTAACTCTCTAACTTGAGCTAAAGCTGCTTCTCCTGAAATTGGCTGCACAACACCGTCGCGAACTTGATCTCGTCGTTTCTTCGCTTCAGTCGTCCAAGCAGCTTGAATTGCTGAATCTATGTCAAACTCAAGACTTTCGACTAATTTTTCTGCTAAAAGCGCTCTAGACGTACTGGGAAGAGCTAGCAGTTCTTCTGTCAGTTGCTCTATGGATCGCATAATCTTTCACAGAACATAGGATTTTAGTCATATTTTAGCAAATATTTGATTTATCTAAAGCTATGGATTATGTAAAAATCCGACAGATTGGGAATATTCAACCATTCATCGTTTTATTACTTTAGGAATTTATCCCTCAGATTGGGGAGGCAATCAAAGAATAGAAAAACCACAAGGAATTTGGGGGGAATAACAATGGTAGGGGAAAAATAAATATATATGGTAGTGGACTGTTTCAACTAAAATAAGGCAATAGATTTTGGTGTAAAGCATTGAAAATAGAGTGTTGTACAACTTTTCTAAAGCACCAAATTAGTTGAAACATTCCACTACGAGAGGCGATCGCACTAAAAAGGACATTTTGAATTGATAACCAGATTGTATATCTTATCATTGTTTGACATTGCAGTACGATCAGTTGGTAAATGACCTTTCGGTGCCCTCATATCATAAGTAAGTTCCGTAGAGCTTTTCCAGCTGTCTTCGTATTTCCAGCCCACAGTTTCGGAAAACTTCTCATAGATTTCAGAATTCCATGCCCCCTTGACTCCTCCTGAGCTTAGCCAAATCTGTTGCTGAATACCAAACCCAAATTTTCCGTTACTGTAAGTTTTCCAAAGATCGTCAATAGTTTGTAGATCCTTGCAAGGAAGAGCCTGTATATCTTGTGAATTTAGTCTTCCTGCTTTTTGTTTATTAACAATCCATAAGAGTAAATTAGCAGTTTCCTGATCTGCCTTCATAAAATTTTCTTGCTCTAAAAAGCGTCTTAGATCTTCATAGCTAGCACCTACATCTGATCTCAAAAGCAAACGATTATGGGGCAACCTATGCCACCACCAAGGAACGGTAGCTCCTGTAAGGATTGCCACAATAACACTTACCAAGACACCTGCAACAACCTGTTTTAATGTCGATACCTTCTCACTCCCCATCAGAATCTCTTTTGTTTAGTTAAGTTCGGCGTACTATTGGACTCAAACAGATGAGCCGTCGTACTGAAAAAAGCTATTTGTACTATATCTTAAATCATATTGATTTTTACAGTCAGCAATACTCTCAAAACCCAGGATACCTTACCCAGTTTGAGAAACTGCTATAAAAATAAGGGTAATTAATTATCCTGAGGTCAATTGCTGTGGTTACTGTTCCAGTCTGGATTATCGGTAAAACTCGTAGTGGAAAAACGACTCATTTAATCGAACAATTACAACATTTTCGCGATCGCATAACACCTCTATCTCAAGCGATCGCACCGACTGCTTTAATATTTGCGGCAAATAGTCAAAATCGGATTAAATTAGCGGATCGAATTTGGGAAATTACAGAAGGAAATTTAGCGTTTCATTCCACAACACCTTTGGGATTTTTTCAAGATGAAGTGATATTATTTTGGCCG
>CAYNXM010000402.1:0-57953 GCA_964401105.1 uncultured Lyngbya sp.
CGAAGTAATTCGTAATCGGGGGACACAGAAATACCCTCGGACGGAGGGAAATGGAAACAGCCTGTCAAGTCGGTCTGCCGGGGGAGAAATCCTAGGTAAGTGGCGTGGGGCAGGAACGCTCAATTGTGAAGTTGAGAAGCCTGCGCTGTACCCCTAGGGTCAGCGTCGGGAGTACGTCACTAATTTGTCTCTCGCTATTGTAGCCCAATGTTTGCTACAATTATTAGAGATCGTTAGATAAGGCACTTGTAAACCATTCAAGTAACGGCTGTCGATGAAGATCTAGTAGATGGCGAGTATCCACGCAAATCAATGGTTATGGGGCTGTCCGGGAATTGCCTCGGTTATAAAAACAATATCTAGGTGTCAGGTTAGCCTGAGGGAATCCTAGAACGTAAGCCAGCCCGAACGCTCAACCCCCATCTTTAAGCTCGATTTATACTGAGTTTAGGCGCGTGGTTCAGTTAGGGCGAAATACTCAAGGGATAAAGATTGAGGGCTAATGCCGAGCGTCTTTAGACCGGAGTGAGCTTACAAGTTGCCCTGGGATGTCAACTTCCTGCCGCAAAATTGCTATGCTAAATCCGAATCTGGATAACATTGAGTTAACTCAAGAAGAATACGAACGCTATTCACGTCACCTGATCTTACCCGAAGTCGGGTTAGCCGGTCAGAAACGTCTGAAGGCAGCCAGTGTGCTATGTATTGGTACAGGTGGACTCGGTTCACCGTTGTTGCTGTATTTAGCTGCTGCTGGTATTGGACGCATTGGAATTGTTGATTTTGATATCGTTGATAGTTCCAACCTTCAGCGACAAGTGATTCACGGCACCTCTTGGGTGGGTAAGCCGAAAATTGAATCCGCGAAAAACCGCATTCATGAAATTAATCCCCATTGTCAAGTAGACTTATACAACACTCACCTCAGTTCTGAAAATGCCCTAGAGATTTTAGAACCCTACGATGTAGTTGTAGACGGGACGGATAACTTCCCCACTCGTTACTTGGTGAATGATGCTTGTGTATTGTCAAACAAGCCAAACGTTTACGGTTCGATTTTCCGGTTTGAGGGTCAAGCCACGGTGTTTAACTACGAAGGTGGCCCCAACTACCGTGATTTATATCCCGAACCCCCACCGCCTGGAATGGTTCCTTCTTGCGCTGAAGGCGGCGTGTTAGGCATTTTACCCGGACTCATTGGGGTGATTCAAGCCACAGAAACCGTTAAAATTATTCTGGGTAATGGGGAAACTTTAAGTGGTCGTTTGTTGCTGTATAACTCTTTGAATATGACCTTCAGAGAGTTGAAATTGCGACCTAACCCAGAACGGCCAGTGATTGAAAAGCTGATTGACTATCAACAGTTTTGTGGTATTCCTCAAGCCCAGGCTGCCGCTAATGAACAGCAAAATGGACTGCAAGAAATGTCCGTTCAAGAATTAAAAGAAATTCTTGATAGTGGCGCGGATGATTTCGTTTTAATTGATGTCCGTAACCCTCATGAATATGAGATTGCTCAAATTCCTCAATCTGTTCTGATTCCTTTACCTGATATTGAACGAGGTGTGGGAGTAGAAAAGGTGAAAGAATTAGTCAATGGTCATCGCTTAATTGCTCATTGTAAAATGGGAGGACGTTCTGCCAAAGCACTCGGAATTCTCAAAGAATCTGGTGTGGAAGGGATTAACGTTAAAGGCGGAATTACAGCTTGGAGTCAAGAAATTGATCCCTCTGTACCTCAATATTAATCTTTTGTTGAATTAGTAGATTCAGCTTTGTAGGGACATTGTGATTCAGTGTCCCTTTTATCATTCTTGATTTGGATTAACCAGCATTTCTTTTAATTGGTCTTCTTCATGTTCTGGCTTTAGATAAAGAGAGCAAATCCGTTCAACATCATCAGGTAAAATCTTGTTTTGCTCACACCATAGTCTAAGACAAACATCACTTAAATTTTCAATTTCATCATAGTTGATATGAGCAATTGGAGTTTCCTCGTTACAAGAAATTGTATCAAGAATTCTAGTAGTATCAGGTTGAGTTAATTTTTGGGTAGTAGGATCATAAAAAATACCATAATATTGTTTATTTTGAAAGAGTAGTAGAAAAAGTAACGGTTGTTTACCTGAATATAATTTACAACTAATTAAGTCATCTGATAAAGCTTTGGCATAGTCCCGATGACTTTGAAGTTTTGCTGTATGTTGATAATGAGGAGAAATTTCTAATTCTGCTAAAGCGTTTATATCCATTTCTCCTGATTCTATTGTAACTTGAGATGCCATTTCAGGAAGATTCACTTCTTGAGTTTTTTCAGTTGTTAAAACAGGTAATTCAATTAAGGTTTTTGATTCCTGATGGCGAGACATTAAATTTTTCCATCGCTTTTGAATGTTAACTAAATCAGAATTAATCATACTTTGTATATTTTCATTAGTAATTGTTGGTACAAAAGTATAAATTTCAACAGTACGAGGTAAATGCCAAAAACGTAAGATTCTTCCTGCTCTTTGAACCGGGCCAATGGGAGTCCAATCAATATCATAATTAATTACAATTGATGCATCTTGCATATTTACACCTACACCATGAGCATCAGTCGAAAGAAAAATATCATAGTTTTCTAAATTTTGATCATTTTTTTTATTAGCAATAGGAGCAAACCCAGCAATCATATTTTCAATTTCATGAGTATCTTTCATTTGAAATATTTCATCATCTTCACTCCTTTCAATCGTAGCTGCAATTTTAAAATTAGGAAATCTAGAGCTGAGTTTATCATGCAAATAAACAATAGTTGGTCTTCTCTCAGCAAATATAATAACTTTTTGTTGATTTTCTAATGCTTTTTTAAGGATAACTGATAAAGCCCTGATTTTAATATCATGACTACCAGTAATTTTTTTGAGTTGAGTAATAATCGGCTTTAAAAATTCTTCTCGCTCTGGACGAGACAACTTAAAGCTGTTCTTTTCAAGGTTATAGCTGTTTTTTCCACCTGGAGTATCGATAACACGTTCTAAGACTCCTCGAAGCGATAGAGGAGAGCTAGCCCATGCAATTTTAACTAATCTATTAAAATTATTTCTATGCATAGGATTTTTAGAATTAACATTAAAGTATTCTTGTGTTAAAGCTTCCGTCATTTTTGCTTCTAAGATCAGTGGAAAATTAATAGTGTGAAGAATAATACGAGGAATATAACGTTTTTCTTCTCCAAATATAATGTAAGTTCCTTGGTCATCTTGTTGCCCGTAATACGGGGTCATCTAAGCCAACCAAAAGATAAGTTTGCTTGCCTGTAGTATAACGGCGAACTAAATTCCATCCTTTGATAGTAAAAAAACCTGTAGCAATGCGAATTATTCTTGTTGCTTTTTCCAAGCTTTCAGAAATATATTGTGATGACTTACCTTTTTCAAACCAGCTTAAGCGATCGCTCACGACTTTACCTCTACAACCACTGTAGAATGAGAACTGTAATTGGCTAATTTATATTGTACTTGAGTTAAGCTTAAAGAAGCCTTAAAACTCCTGAAGCGATTTACCCCTTAAAATAAATATAAAAAAGGGAGGTGACAACTGGATGAACTTTAATTTTAGAATTCCTGAAGATCCTGATGCTAGGATTGTTTTTTATAATCGGTGTTGTATCTGCATTATATGTGTGATTGTAGGAATTCTATGTGGAAGATATTTCTATGGCCGGCGAAATCCACAGGTAGTAAAACAACCAGAATCACCTATTATTACTGAAGAACCAAAACAACCCGAACCCACCTCGACTCCCACTCCTGAAGCCTCTCCAGAACCTATCCCTACTCCTACCCCTGAAGTCTCTCCAGAACCTCCAATAAAGCCGTTACCTAAAGAAAATCCACCAACAGTTGAACTTCCTGAAAACCTTTCCGATGAACTTAGGAGCTGTCTAAAATATGGTGGGGGTGGAGCTTGTTTTGCAGACCAATATCAACCCAAGATTCCTGAACCTTCCCATCCCCCTCAACCGACTCATCCAAAGCAATTACCGCCTATTCTACCCGATTTGCCGGACTATCCATCAGACAATGACAGTGATGTTAATAATATCGCGATCGCGGTGATTTCGGGTCGAGAAGTTAAAGATTGGACACCAGATTATAATCTACCCCCCATGTCAACAGGTGTGTGTCCACCGTCTTGGGTAATTGCTTATCAAGAACGGTTATTTTGTAACCGCCGTCTCATTCTTCAACCCTCTCAACCCATTAGAAGATTTGACAGATATCGATATCGATAATTAGGTAGTTTTTTCTAAGACTTGCTGAGACATTGGTAAACTCTCAAGCGGCTGATTTTGCAATATCATTGTTGTACTATTGTTATATTGAAAACCAATCCGTTCATAGAACTTTTGTTGATAAGTAGTCATTAAATAAATCCGTTCAACGCGACACATTAACGGATGACTTAAAACGGTTTGAACTAGTTTTCGTCCCAGTCCACCTCCTTGATAATCCGGATGAATCACAACATCCCAAATAGTGGCGCGGTAAATTCCATCAGAATTAGCTCGTGCAAACCCAATTAAATGATCTTTATCCCAAACGGTAACAACAGGATTACTATTATTAATTGCAGTTTCTAAATCTTCTCGATTTCGTTCTCTTGCCCAAAATGCCGCTTGCTGAAATAACACTTGTAACTGGTCAAAGTCTAAGCAAGCATGACCGGCTAAAAATTGAATATGACGATTATCTTTAAGTTTTGAATTCATTAGCTTTCTGCCCTGAATATGAGTTGATTTAGATTTTGGTAAATAAAAAGCTACGCTAAAGCAACAGACAGCAATTTTGCTATTCAACTCACTGAATTGAAGTGAATTATTTAGTCTAATCCTACTGTTGAGTGAAAAACGAATTAACAAGAATAACTTATAGAAAAGATTAGTGTTAATAATCTAATCGGTTTTGAATAACAAATTAGCTCAATGGCTCGTAGTTTACAATAGGAAACAAAAATGATCAAGGAGATTATGTAAGCATTTGATGACATTAATAGTAAACTCAGCCATTAAAAAATCCGAGTCGCAATGACTCGGACTAAAATCTATTTCAATGATTCAACAAATGTTATGCAGTCGCTGTTGCCGTCGTTTCCGCTTCTGTTGCGGGATAAACACTAACTTTCTTGCGGCTTTTACCTTTACGTTCAAATTGAACAATGCCATCGACTTTGGCAAACAAAGTATCATCGCTACCAATACCAACATTATTGCCGGGATGGAATTTGCAGCCTCGTTGACGCACTAAAATATTACCCGCGCGAACGGTTTGACCCCCATAGCGTTTAACGCCTAAACGCTGGGAATTTGAGTCGCGGCCGTTACGAGTACTTCCTGTACCTTTCTTATGTGCCATGATTTTTTCCTAAAATTCTCAATACTTGTTTTACAGTACTATTATGCTTCAGCTTCTACAGCTTCTACAGCAGGCTCTGGAGTATCTGCTGAAGTGGCTGTTTCTGCACTAGCTTCACCTGCTAAGATCGAACCATTCAAGCTGATAGAATTAATCATTAAACGAGTGATTTCTTGACGGTGACCGTTTTTCTTGCGGGTTTTCTTCTTCGGCCGCATTTTGTAAACAATCACTTTGCGTCCCCGAAAATGCTTCAGCACCGTGCCTTCAACTGTTGCGCCCTCAACCCAAGGCTGGCCGACATGAACCTCATCGTCATTTTGAACCAGTAAGACTTTATCAATAGTAACATTGGCTTCAGGCTCAACATGAAGCAGTTCAATATCGTAAAACCGACCCGGTTCAACCCGCAGTTGTTTACCGCCTGTTTCAATAATTGCGTAACTCATAGATTAAATTGTCTCAAAAGTAGCCGTACAGGTAGCCAGGTGATTCTATCAAGGAATACAACCCAGCATTTCTGAGGTCTGAACCTGATCCGAGCAGGAATTAGACACACAATCTACAATTATCTGAAATCATGCTGCACAATGTCAAGGGGTGACAACTCAATCTATGCTTCTGTAGGGGTTGATTTTTTGCTCTTGGGTTTGGGGTCACCGGGAAACACTAAATCTAAATCAACAGCCTCGAGTCCTTTGACAGACAGCATCTCTAACATTGAACCCATTTGTACCCAAATTAACAAGGCGGTGGGAAAAACAACCACTGCGCCGACAACAGTCGTTAGCCAATAAATCGGAACAAATACAGCTAAACTAGAAGCCATTGCTAAAAATACAAACAAGGTTGTGGCGCTATAGGCAACCCGGATATTAGTGGTTTTATAGTTAATTTTAGAGTGTGGATTAGGATCAAGCTGCCATTGAGCAAGCTGATATTCCAGCATATCTTTAAAGATTAGCCCCAATAGCACAGCAAAAACTGTTGTGGCGATCACAATAATATAGATTGGCGGAATCACTGATGGTTCAGAATACATAATTGCAGAAGATATTATTCAAAAATTACATAAGGTTAAGATTATAGTATAGTTTTCTGGGTTGAGCTAGCTCAGCCTGTGTGGATAAACTGTTAGTCTATTGGATTTCTAGAATAACAGTCAGTTAGCGGTGCTACTAATTTTTATGTTCCGTCACCGCAATTTTATTGTCATTTCAGAGGTCTATATCGCTCAAATTCTGCCCCTCACTAATTGACTATTCCTGGACTAAAATCTGACCCTCACCATCAATTTTTAAAGGAGTATTGGGGAAATTACTTTGAGTCAGTTGGCGAATCAAACCAACGCTACGAAATTTATGATCAATGTAAGGAATTCCTTTACTATTAATGTGAATTGGAATAATTTTTCCACCTGTAAAATTGCCAACTGGATCGAGATCGGCTTCTAATATCAAAGAATATCCTAATTTTCCGCGACTAGATAGAGTTCGATATCCCATAAAATTCCCCAGGGAATAAGCAATTAATTTACCTTTATATAATTCCATGGCTCGAGGAACATGGGGGCCATGTCCTAAAACTAAATCCGCTCCCGCATCAATTAAAGTATGGGAAAATAAGACTTTATTACCCCGATTTTCACCATAAAAATATTCCGTTTTATTGCGAACATTGAGTGCAGAAGTTCCTTCAGCTCCGGCATGAACAGAAATCACAACCACATCCGCATTTTCATCCGCTTTTTTCACCAGTGCTGTTGCAGCTTTTAAATCATGCATATTATTGTGGACATTAAAATAACTAAACCCAATAAATGCAAATCGAACTCCTTTTGCTTCATGATAAATAATATCCTCTTTTCTGCCAACGGCTTTCATTCCTGCTTGATTTAAATTATTAATAGTGTCTGTAAATCCAGTTTCATAAAAGTCAAAAGAATGATTATTAGCAACACTCAAAACATCAAATCCCGCATCTTGCAGAATAGACGTATAACTGGGGGGAGTCCGGAAGGCAAACACTAATCCGCGACCAATATTTTTAGCACTTTTGGGGTAATTGGTTAAAGTACTTTCAAAATTACCAAATAGAATATCCGATCCCTGCAAAGCCGGTTTAACCGATTTAAATAAAACAGTTTTATTGGGATGGAGTTTATTAGAAGGAAAATTCGTACCTGGAATAATATCGCCAACAGCCTTAAGCTTGACTCGTGTCTCTGGACTCACAGGATTTTGAATCGTGCTTAAAGCAATTTCAGAGAACTTATTGAGATTGTCAACTGTCGTTTTATCGGGAATAGCATCGGTAGTTGAGGGAGTCTTTGAAAAGGCAGCTAAACGAGGAAAAGAGGGAATTTTGTTAACAGTTGATTGAACAGTTTGAGAAACAGTTTTAACAGCTTGGGAACCCTTTTGAAGCTGACGATAAGTCTGATTTTTTAATTCAGCAATTGTTTCTTGATAGTTTTGTACCACCCAGTGAGATAAAGGGAAAAAAGCTAAGCCGACACAGCCCGCAAAAATAAATGGAGTGAGAACTTTAGTCGGGATGGGAAGAGGGGGAAAGGTAATAATGGGCAGTTTAAAAGTGTTTTTTTTCTTTGCTGTTTTGTGGTTTTTGTGCGGAGATTCCACCCGGTTTTGAGTGGGGGGTGAAGGGGGATGCAACTCGGAATTGAGATGGGGTTGCGATACGGCTGAAGCCACACTGCGTGATCGCATCATCTCTGCTAAAGTTAAGGTTTCAAACCAACTAGGAGACTCCTGATTTAACTGCTGTCCGGCGATAGTGACCAGTTTAAGAGTCGTGATCCCCAAACGCAACATCCCGTTTTGAACCACACGGACACAAGCCGCTTGATTCGGCAACTTTTGGGCTGTTAAAATCACATAAAGATGCTGATCCCGACGAACCGTTTTAGCAGTTATCTTTTGAGCGCGTAACGCTCGATTAATCAACATCGCGATCGCATCGGGATCACCCTGTCGGGCTAAAGTCACAACATCAGACTGACTCACGCGCAAGACTCCTCACACCAATAAATTTCCAGAAGTGATCGTTATTATATTAGGGTACGGTGCGACTGTCCTCAGTTACAGATTTTCTTTGCCAGTGAAGATCTGAAAGTTAAGATAGGTTTATTTCCTGTGATTACTCTCCTCATCTGCGTCCTAACTCAACTCAGAAAAAATAAAATTAGCCCAGTCGCTAAATTTAAGAATCAAAAATTACTTCATCTATTTTAGCGTTAGTCATTAAATTGAGGAGATAGTGATACTCAAACTTGTCAATATGATACTTTAAAGCTTCTGCTAAGATTCCATCATAAACTTCTATTTTACTAATAACTGTATTCATTAAGTCTAGATCGGCTAATGAAATAGCATATTTTAAACTCTCTTTATAACTAATTGGTATTTTTTCTAAACTTTTTGACATAAGAATATGTGAAGTTTTTTTTCTATATTTAAGTGAATTGTAATCTGGATTGTTGTCATAAACATATTGAACTCCAATCCAATAATTCATCATTTTAAATAATTCTTCTTCCCGGAAAGGTTTTCGCATAAAATCATCAAATCCAGCAGATATAATTCCTTGCTGATCTTCTTCAAAAATACTAGCCGTTAGGGCAATAATACTCGTTTTTTGTCCTTGAGACATTGATTTAATCTGTCGAGTTGCTTCGTAACCATTCATCACAGGCATTCGGATATCCATCCAGATTAAATCAGGTTGCCACTGCTGGCAAATATCAATCGCTTCTTGACCGTTTTTTGCTTCTTTCGGTTCAAAACCAACAGAATTGAGGAGTTCGATCAAAACTTTGCGATTAAGAAAGTGATCGTCAACTACAAGAATTTTGTAATCGGGTTGATTGGGGGCTAAACAAATAATAGAACATTGTGATTTTTGGGGTTGGATCTGATCGGATTCAACCCAATTTGCTGGAATTGTAAATTGAAACGTTGAGCCTTTTCCCACCTGAGAAGTAACCTGAATATTCCCACCTAAAAGCTGAACAAATTTTTGACTAATAAATAAACCTAATCCGGTACCTTCTTGTGTACATTTCCCTGTATTACTTTGAGTAAACGGTTGAAATAATTCTTCTAACTCGTGGGGTGAGATTCCAAGTCCAGTATCCTCAACTTTAAAGCAAAGTTGTATCGGATTACTCTCAATGGGAGGCAAAGATCTGCTAGCTCGATCGTTCTGGATAATTTGTTCTTCTATTCTAACAGCAACCCCACCTTTTTGAGTAAATTTTAAGGCATTATTCAGTAAATTAATTAGTATTTGTTGTAGCTTTACCTTATCTGTTTTAATGTACTGTGGGAGATAGGGGCTTCGATCAAAAACAAGCTGCAATTTTTGATTTTCTGCTTTGAATAAAAACATATTTTCTAAATCAGACAATAAATGATTGAGATTAAAAGAGCTTTCATTTAAAGAATGTTTTCCCTCCTCAATTTTAGATAAGTCTAAAACTTGGTTAATCATATTTAATAAATGCTCACCACTCCGGAGAATAATATCAAGATATTCTTTATCTTTAGCAGAAAGAGATTGGGAACGAGTCATCAGTTTAGCAAACCCTAAGATAGCATTCATTGGAGTTCGTAGCTCGTGACTCATGTTAGCAACAAAAGCACTTTTAGCTTTATTTGCTACTTCTGCCTGTTCTTTAGCGATGGCTAATGCTGCCGTTCGCTCCTCAACTTTCAGCTCTAGTTCCTGCTTGTATTGTTCTAATTCTAACGTTACCTGCCGCAGCTTTAGATGCAGTTGAATACGTGCTAATACTTCTTCTCTCTGAAAAGGTTTTGTAATATAATCAACAGCACCTAATTGTAGTCCTTTAACTTTATTGACGGTATCAGATAAAGCCGTCATAAAAATAATGGGAATATCTTGAGTCAAAGAATTTTCTTTGAGCTGGCGACAGGTTTCAAATCCATCAATTCCCGGCATCATCACATCCAACAGAATCAGATCTGGAGAATTGACTTGAGCTTGTTTAATTCCCTGTGTTCCATCCATCTCAACTAAAATCTCATAGCCAACTTGATTGAGACTTTGATATAATACTTCTAAATTAATGGGAGTATCATCAATGACTAGAATTGTAAATTGACTAGAATGGCTTTTCATTATTCGAGGGTTTTATCAACGATCATTGTTATTAATAAGAAAAATAAAATTCTAAGAGTAGATATGACTTGACTGTTGAATCACAGGTTCAGAGATTTCATTGGAATTTTTTTCAATCGGTAGATCGTTCAAGTTGACCAATTGAGATGCAATCGGAATTTCAATTCTAAATTCTGTTCCTTTTCCAGGTTCTGATAAACAGAGTAATCTGCCCTTGTGTTTATCTGTAATAATCTTATAGCTAATAGACAAGCCTAAACCTGTGCCTTTACCAACAGACTTAGTCGTGAAAAAAGGATCAAATATTTTAGATTTAACTGCTTCGCAGATTCCATTAGCACTATCCTGAATACTAATACTGATCCAGTCTGAATTTATAACTTTCGTCTGAATTTTAATTTGGTAATATGTCTGACTATTTGTGCTGAGATTATGAATTGTTGCCTGTTCTCCTTTTTCATCTAAAGCATCAATCGCATTACTCAAAAGATTCATTAAAACTTGATTTATTTGTCCTACCTGACATTTGATTAAGGGAAGATTATCATAAGATTTAATCACCTTAATCTCAGGACGGCACATTGTAGCATCTAAGCGATTTTTTAAAATTAATAATGTGCTTTCAATTCCTTCGTGAATATTAACTTGCTTCACACTAGCTTCACCGAGTCGAGAGAAGTTACGTAAACTAGTTACAATTTCGCTAATTCGTTTTGATCCCATTTTCATCGATGAAATCACTGCTGGTAAATCTTTGAATACAAAATCTAAACTGGCATCTTCAATCATCTCACTTAGCTCTGAATCACGGGAATATTTTTGCTGACAAAACTGGATAATATTCAGTAAATCCTGAGCATAATTATCCAAATAATTGATATTACCAGTAATAAAGTTAATCGGATTATTAATTTCATGAGCAATACCTGCTACCAACTGACCTAAGCTTGACATTTTCTCATTTTGAATAAGCTGAAGCTGAGTTTCTTTCAACTCTTCTAGAGCATTTTGTAGAGCGGCTGTTCGCTCTTGAACTTTGACTTCTAAATTCAATTTTTCTTGTTCAAGTTCTAAAGTGACTTGACGCAGCTTTAAATGAACTTGAATACGGGCAATTACTTCTTCTTGTTGAAATGGTTTTGTAATATAATCCACCGCCCCTAGTTGCATTCCCTTTACTTTATCGACAGTATCGGATAAAGCTGTCATAAAAATGATGGGAATATCTTCAGTCAAAGAATTTTCTTTGAGTTGACAACAGGTTTCAAATCCATCAATTCCCGGCATCATTATATCTAATAAAATCAAGTCGGGTAATATTTTTTTAGCTTGTTCTATTCCACTTTTCCCATCCATTTCAATCAAAATATCATAACCATATTGATTTAAAGAACTATATAAAACTCCTAAATTTGTAGGATTATCATCAATCAACAAAATAGTAGTGTTTTTTTCGGTTTGCATACCCATGGTTGACCCTCTTAAAATAAATTAATTGTCAAAAATGAATCTATTAATGAGTTTTATTTCGTAAAAATTCTCGAATTTTTTGGATATTAAATGTGTTGACAATTTGTTCGAGTTCCTTGACAAAAGGTTGATAGCATTCTCCCATCTGAGATATTTTATTTAACTCTTTTTTGATCCCACTGATCTTGCCTTTCGTAGCATATTCTTGAAGCATAATTAACTCTGCTTCTGGTGGTGGAATCACACATTGAGATAAAATATTTTGAGAATTGTGAGATTCTCCCGATAGAGTCTCTGAATAAATCCAATTCAAACCTAGATGCTGAGTCAGCATTTGATAAAGTGTTTCTGCTTCGACAGGTTTTGCTAAGAAATCCGTTCCTCCGGCTTGAAAGCTCTTCTGGCGTTCTTCCTCAAAGACACTAGCAGAAGAAATAATCACTGGAATTGATTTTAAAGTCTCTGATTGTCGAATTTCTTTAAGTAATGTCCATCCATCCATGACAGGCATTTGTAAATCTGTAATGATTAAATCAGGTAAATAAAATTCTGCTTTTTCAAGTGCTTCTTGACCCTGACTTGCTTCAATCACAACCAACCCAACTGGCTCTAATAAATTCGCCAAAACTGAACAATTTTCCCAGCGATCGTCAACAACAATAACTTGTCTTTTTTTACCTTCATAGCCAATTATATTTCCCCAATTTCCTGGTGCAGCGCTGGGCTTCCATTCTGGAGCAACCAGGCATTCCAGTTCAAACTCAAATCGACTTCCCCGACCCAGTTCACTATGAGCTTGAATCGAGCTCCCCATCATTTCTACAATGCGTTGGGTAATCGCTAATCCGAGTCCGGTTCCTTCTGCTTTATGCTGACTATTTCCCACTTGTTCAAATGGTAAAAAGATTTTCTCTAACTGATCCGGACTCATACCAATTCCAGTATCTTTAATACTAAACCGAAGTCGAACTGTCTCAAAATTAGATGGATTAGAATCAACCTTAACTTGCAGCTCAACAGAACCCCGATCTGTGAATTTAACCGCATTTCCCAGTAAATTAATTAACACCTGTCGTAAGCGTTTTTCATCCGAAATAATACCCTCAGGTAATTTACCGGAAGGCTGGTAAATAAACTGAATTTCTTTTTGCTCCGCTCGAATTCGACAAATTTCGACCACACTTTGCAGAAAAAACGGGAGATCAAAGGGTTTCAGATTTAGCTCTAATTTTCTGGCTTCAATTTTGGAAATATCTAAAATATCATTAATTAGAGTTAATAAATGAGAGCTACATTGATGAATCACTTGCAAACCATGACGATGTTGCTCAACCAGATTGGGTAAACGTTGCAGGATTTGAACATAACCTAAAACCCCATTGAGAGGCGTTCTCAATTCATGGCTCATATTGGCAAGAAACTCACTTTTGGCTTGATTTGCCGCATCAGCACTTTCTTTAGCTTCCTTCAACTCAGTGGTGCGTTGTTCGACCCGCGTTTCGAGGTCCTCATTGGTTTTTGCCAGGGTATTGAAAGACTCTCGCAGTTGCTGCGCCATTTTGTTAAATAAACTAGCCAAACGGCCTAATTCATCAGTGCGACTCGCATCAAGTTCAACCTCAAGGTTTCCGGAGGCAATACTTTCGGTTGCCTGCATCATCTGAGTTAGGGGATGAGCAATTTGACGATTGAGGATTAAAAAGACGACAACAATTTCAACCAACAGTAAAGTTAATCCCATCAACAAAATCAGCCGAGCCGTGGCAAAAGCTTCGCGCTCAACGAGTGACTTCGGCAGCACCGTCACCAAATACCAATCCGGTTCATCAATCTGGGTGACGGCAAGATATTCATCATATTGACGATGATCAATAATGACTTTTTTATTAGAGTTTTGTGTTGCGAGTTGAAAAATGCGACGAAGATGGGGGTCAAAGTACTCTTGAATATTAAACTTGCCATCTTTTTGTTGAATTTGCTCCATCAACTCTGGATGCACCACTAACCGTCCATCTCCTCGAAAAATAATATTGTAAGTCCCTTCAATCGCATCGCCTAAGGTTCGCTGAAGTAATTCATCGATCAGAATATCATGTCCAATAGTGGCAATATGCCGGCCTTCGAGATCTAATGGGGTGACACAGGAAACCATCCAAGCATCAGCCACTTGATCGTAATAGATTCCAGTCCAAACGGTTTTCCGCTCTGGGTCGTTAATGGGTCGAGTAATCTGGAATGATTCATCATCGGTAACTCGAAACGACGGTCTAGATGGTGCTCTCATCGCCCAGGGATACTCATGCATATACATCACCATTCCATTTTCTGGAATTTGGGTATAGGTATTGGCAAATCGATTCCGCCAGGCAGGGCCGAAAGCACTCAATGTGTTGTAATAGGCAACCACTCGCCGTCGCATATCTGCATCAATGGTGACATTGCCGCCCAAAAACACCCCAGGATGTTTTTCCATCTCAAAAGTATCGGAATGATTGCGAATTGTGCCATCTTCGTTTCTGACGAACAAATTGTAAAATTCAGAGTATGGATCGTAATTCTCATCCGCTTCAAGCCGCTCCATTAATGCCTGTTTAAAGATTTGATGATTGTCTTCAGCCAGGGTAAAAATAGCTCGTTCCCGTTGTACTCGTAACAGCACATAGTCTTCAAGCTGTGCCAAGGTTTCACGGGTGATGCGAGAAACTAGATGGAAGTAGCCAATCCCGGTTGAGGCTAGAATCACCACCCCAATACTAATCGCCATCTTGAGTAAGGTTTGCTGGGTGAGGGAGCCCTGAAACTGATTGTCCTCTAAGTTTGAGGCTGAATCAGAAATCTGAGGCTTGAGCAAACGAAACCATTTTCTTGTCATCATCTTTCTTGTCCTTAATCACAATTTGATCGTTTATCCTCTTCATTCCCTTTGAGTCACTGTGAACTTTGAGTTAATATTCCCCAGAATTGGAGACTAGGGAACGGCAATTACCTTTGCGCTCATTCGTTGGGTGTACTGGGGCAAGTTAGAGTGGAAACCATCAAACAAGCTATTGTCAGTCAAGTCAGACAAGTAAGTTATGAGTAAATTCTGATCGACTCGAGGACAACTGATTGCAGTATTTGCCAGTCCATCAAGAACACCATCGCACTTGAAATAGAAAGCACCGAGGGATTTTTGAATGAAGTTTCGATTATTAAATAGCGTGACTAACGCAGTTAAAGGATTTTTTGAGGTGGCGTGAGCCATTTGATCACGAAGTTGATGATGCCAAGCTTCATAACAAACCCAGTCGAGACAATAGCCCAGTTGATTGATAGACTGAACCAACTCTTTCCACATCAGGGGCTGGGGATTGACAATATGAAATGCTTTGCCTTGTAAAGGTTGAGTTTGTGAAAGATGAATAATGGCTTGACTGGCGTAGTCTACAGGTACAAGATTTAAGGCTGCTTCTAATTCGGGAGCCATTCCCATTTGGATACAGCCTTCGATCATCTTAGTAATAAAGCCATTGGTCTGGTTAATTCCTGTAATGCTTGCTCCCATAATATTGCTGGGTCGATAGATGGCAACTGGGATGCCCCGCTCATGAGCGCTCATCACCAAATGCTCAGCGACATATTTACTTTGGGCGTAACCACTATATAGCTGTCGCCCTAAGCCAATGGTATCTTGTTCCCTCACCGTCCGAATGTTCAATTCTTCATCTGAGGCAAACACATCCACTGTTGAAATGAAATGAACGGGTTTAATTTTAGTTTGGCTGGCTAGGCGCAAAACTTCCTGAGTGCCTGTGACGTTAGTGGCTTCTAAAGCCGAGTAAGGATAAAGAATATTCACCCAAGCGCCACAGTGATAAATCACATCTATTTTCTGGGCTAAGCGATCAAATTGTTCGGGTTTTAAACCGAATTGGGATTGACTGAGATCTCCCAAGACAGGAATAATTCGCACATCAAACTGGTTTTCCCAGAGTTGATAATGCTCTAAAGTGGCTTGAATTTTAGCTCGAGCTGCCTTAGAGCTTCTGGCACGAACTAAACAGTACAGTTCTGCTTGCGTTTGTTGCAGTAACTCGTACAATAAATAAACCCCTAAAAATCCAGTTGTCCCGGTTAAGAAAATATTAGGGATGGTAACAGTTGCAACAGGGTTGGGAATAATCGCTGGGTCAAGGATTCCTGCCTGTTCTAAATCCAGGGTGACGGGTGTTGCGGAATCTAAATCAGGCTGGTGTTTTGCTTCAATCACTGCTGCTACCCCAGCAATGGTCGGATTTTCAAGAAAACGAGTTAGGGGCAGTTCAATCTCAAACCTTTGGTTCATTTGAGAAATCAGATGAATCGCCAGTAAAGAATGTCCTCCCAGGGTATAGAAGTTATCGTCAATACTCACCCATTCCAGGTTAAGGATTTCTGCCCAAAGTTCAGTCAGTTTTTGTTCAATGGCAGTGCGCGGCTCAACTCGCTCCTCTGATTTTTCAAGTCCAAATTGCTCAGGAGCGGGTAAGGCGTTGCGATCCACTTTTCCGTTAGAATTGAGCGGGAATGCATTCAGAATCACAAAATAGCTAGGAACCATATAATCTGGCAACCGTTGCTGCAAATACTCTCGCAAGTTTTTTGCTAGGGAACTTTGCAATATTTTCAACAGTCCCTGAGCTTGGACTAAACTCTCTACACTGGCGATGAGTGCAGTTTCTTCTGACGGTGAAAGGATCAACTCAATACCCGCTTGCTGACAATGACACCAGACCACCTTGCCCTGTAATTGGCAAGGAACCGATCTTCCCGGTAAAGTCAGATGTAAATGAACAAATTGACCCAGTTTCCAACTCGGTGGTACTCCCACAAGAGTGATGCCGTCTCTGGCAATATCTGTCGTCAGTTTGAGGGAATAGCTGCCATCAGTTTCAACCAAAACAGTACTCTGATAAGGAATCCGTTCTGGAATCAGATTAGAGACAACATAACCCACTAAACCCTTATTATTGGGTACATCTTCTCGGGCAACCACAACCGCAGACTCGACATCTGGATGTTGCCACAGTAGTGACTCAATTTCACCCAATTCAATGCGAAAGCCGCGAATTTTGACTTGATGATCGATACGACCTAGACACTCAAGATTTCCATCCGGTAAACGTCTCGCTAAATCTCCTGTCTTATAAATTCGATCTGTCTTGTCTGCTGATGCATGATTGGCAATAAATCGTTCTGCGGTTAATTCTGGCCGATTGAGATAACCAATCGCTAAACCCGCCCCGCCAATATACAATTCACCGATTTCGCCCTCCGCTACAGGCTGCAAATGCTCATCTAAAAGATAAGTCTGAGTGTTGGCAATGGGACGACCAATAGCAATAGGACTGTTGCCTGGATGAACTTGATAACAAGTTGACCAAATCGTCGTTTCTGTTGGGCCGTACATATTCCAGAGAGAACCACATTTTTTCAGTAACTGATTGGCCAGTTCTCTTGGGAGTGCTTCACCACCACAAAGAATTTTGAGCTGCTTGTTGCCTTGCCAGCCGGACTGCAGTAGTAATTGCCAGGTCGCTGGTGTGGCTTGCATGAGGCTAATACTGTATTCCTCTAATGCCATCGATAATTGTGTTCCGTCAGTCGTCATCTGGCGGGTTGCAATCACAACACAAGCACCGACCGAGAGGGGTAAAAATAGTTCAAGAACTGAAATATCAAAAGTAATAGTGGTCACGGCTAAGAGTCTATCCTGCTGAGTTATACCAGGACAATCCTTCATCGACTCTAGAAAATTCACCACGGAATGATGGACAATTTGTACCCCTTTGGGTTTACCTGTCGAACCTGAAGTGTACATCAGGTAGGCGAGGTTTTGAGTATTAACCTCACTGACTAAATTATTTGTACTGTGTTGAGCAATAATGTCCTGCTGAAGATCTAAGCAAATGAACTGAGTTTGATGTTGTTGGGGAAAATATTGAAGTAAAGCTTCTTGTGTCAGGAGTAGTGGCATCTGAGCATCTTCCATCACGAACGCTAAACGTTCTTTGGGATGGGTATGATCGAGGGGAACATAAGCTCCCCCTGCTTTAAGAATAGCTAGCAATGCGATTAACATCAATGGCGATCGCGGGAGGCAGACCCCAACTCGGACATCTGGCCCTACATTCAACTTTCTGAGATAATGAGCAACTTGATTCGCTTTTTCGTTGAGTTCTCTGTAAGTTAGTTGTTGTTCTTTAAATACCACCGCAACAGCATCTGGAGTCTTGAGAGATTGGTATTCAAACAACTGATGAATCAAGCTTTCTTCTAGTGAATTATGCATAAAATAATTGCGAATTAGATATTGACAATATGTGTAGATTGACTAGAAACCAAAACGCAATTTGTTAATTCAAAATGAATGCACCTGCAATATAATATGTGTTCTGGTAGATAACACTAAGAGTAAGCGTTTGAATCTTAGCCAATTTTATTCCTTAATAAAATTTTACTGCTTTGTTGATTGGTTTGACATCAGAATAAGTACGGATGTTTCACTCTAATCTCTTTGAATTTAATCATGTTTTATTGTTTTATTTATCTAGGTTTTGTCTAAATTTAAATTTGATATCCGTAAAATTACTAAGAAGTCTTGCAGATTTTTTAACCTACTATTCCCTTAGGGAATAGGTGGAAATAGCTTGTTATATGACTCGACTGAAAGATGAAGGAATTTAACAATTATCCACACTCTAACAAACACAGTATTATTTCCTCAGTCAATCAACAACAGAAGTCAGATACATTGATGAATTTTTCTGTTTTGCCTAAATCTAATAGGAGTAATTTCCGTAAAATCACGGTTGTCGATCAAAAACTGGATAGTTAGGCTGGTATTCAGTAGAGCAACATAAAAGTTTTGTTGAATGTGCAGGTTGCCTCTATGGATAGGATTAAATTGTGGGTGCCTGAATCAATAGAGAGAACTTAGTATTGACAAATATTAAGCTTTATCTGATATATTTCCAACCATTTAAGATGAATAAAATTATCTTAAAACCTAGATTTTACAACGTCTATTTTTTGCAATATTCGATCTTTTAGATAAATTTAATCCAACACAAATGATGAATAATATACCTCTATGGCAACTTTCTGATTCAGCTATTGTTAACCCAGAAGGCACTTATTATTATCCAGAAGACAATATCATTTTTGTCTCTAGTGTGGTGGGGGATGAATTAGAAAAAGATGGCGAAGGCTGGATTAGTTTAGTCTCTCCAGAGGGTGAACTATTAGACCCAAAGTGGGTCGAAGGATTCAATGCACCCCATGGCATGAGATCTTACCAAGATCAACTTTGGGTGGCAGATATTGATGAATTAGTGGTGATTGATATCCCCTCAGCAACCATTCTCTCTCGTATTCCCATCTCAGGTGCAGAATTTCTCAATGATGTAGCAATTTCCGAGGCTGGTCAAGTTTTTGTCTCTGATACGTTAACGAATCATATTTATGTTGTTGATGCGTTGGATGAGTCCTATCCAGTCAATATTTTTGCTGAAGGTGTAACACTTGAATCACCTAATGGGCTGTTCGTAGATGGAGATCAATTATTGGTGGCAGGGTGGGGAAATATTACTGACCCCGTAACGTTTGACACCGATGTACCCGGAAACTTTTATGCACTCAATTTGAATTCCGCCCAGAAACAGCCTATTACTACTTCTCCTTTAGGAAATTTGGATGGAATTGAGCAAGATGCACAGGGTAATTTTATTGTTTCTGACTATACTGCTGGTACAATTTCAGTGATTAATCCCCTAGATGGACAACCCTATTTATGGGTTTCGGATTTAGAAAGTTCAGCAGATATTAGTTTTCTTCCAGAAGGATTAGTTGTTGTTCCCAGCCTAACAGCCAATACTGTTACAGCTTACTCCTATTTTAATTTTAATTTTGATGCCAATCATCAACAGATTGAAGGCGGAGACGGTAATGATCTGTTGCAAGGCATCTCAGGTAATGATTTGATTAGTGGTTGGGTTGGTGATGATACCTTACATGGACAAGGAGGAAATGACACGCTGCAAGGCGGAGACGGCAATGATCTGTTATTTGGTCATGAAGAACGGGATATTATCTACGGCGGTTTGGGGGTAGATATTCTCTACGGTAATGAAGCAGATGATTATTTACAGGGCAATTTAGCAGACGATCGAATTTATGGGGGTCAAGGGAATGACTCGATCCAAGGAAATCAAGGCAATGATTCTCTCTGGGGTGATTTAGGCGACGATCAACTCCTGGGTGGCAGTGGTGACGATGTGTTAACAGGGGGCGGGGGCAGCAACCGTTTTCGCTACGCAGGGGGTGCGGCTCAACATCTGGGTTTTGTGGATGAAATAACCGACTTTAAACCCAGTCAAGATCAAATTAGCTTGGCAACTGGTCAAGATCAAGTGTTAAATGGATTACGCTGGACGGTGAATACAGAAGTTAAGGTTACGCCGTTGGCGATCGGTGCTGATAATCTCAATGACATTGCCCCTGCGGTGAATTTAGAGGCTTCAACCGATGCCGTCATTCAAGCGGGAGTGATTCAAGTCACGGCAGGGGCATTAGCGAATCAGTACTATCTATGGGTGAATGATGGTGCATCCAATCTTGATCTCAATCAAGATTTACTGATTCAAATGAATACAGGAATTACTGCCAATGATATTACTGTCGTTTCAGCAATAAAATGATTTAGCCTCAGCGATCGCACCACTGAAGAGGAAAATCAAGCTCAAAGTTTCATCTTTAGAGTTAATTTTCCTCTGCTATTTTGGATTAAATCTCTTGACTCTGTTGAAAGACCGCATCAATTATTCCTGAAACTAAGGATAAAACGATTGAGCCAATCACAGCCGGAAAAAATCCATTGACTGCAAATCCAGGTGTTAGATATCCCACTAATCCTAAAGAAATCCCGTTAACCACTAATAGAAACAAGCCCAAAGTTATTAAGGTTAGTGGTAATGTTAACAAGGTAAGAATGGGTTTGACAATAGCATTGACTAACCCCATGACCACGACAGCAACAGCCGCAGCTTGCCAGCTATTGACCGTTAAGCCAGGGACAAGATAAGCAGTAATTGAAAGAGAAATTGCAGCCAGAATCCAAGTGAGTATAAAGTTGAACATGGTGATATTAACTCTCTATCACGGACAAATTCGCTACACTGAATCTACCACAGTTTTTACCCGTAAGAGGATAGGATTGTATGACCTTTTGCGCGGTGACGATGTCCCAATTTCTGATACGGAAGACGAGGAGAAACAAGAAATTTTGTCACACTCCGAGTTCCCTCTGTTTCGCTCTTTCTGTGCTATAATATGTTCCCTGATGTAGTAAAATTATTTTGAGCCATCATGAATCCTGACGCTATACCATCTGACTCTGAGCAAGATGCCGAGCTAAATCAAGGTTGGTCAGAGCGTGATTGGGGTTGGAGGCAGTTTGTTAACCGTTTAAGAACCACAGAAAAGCGGGATAATCTGATTCAAACCCTACTCGATCGTCTGCAACAAACCTTACAGGTCGATCGGGTAGTCATCTATTATTTTTACCGTCAATGGCAAGGACAGGTGACATTTGAGTCCTTAAGCTATCCTCAGCTATCAATCTATGGTTCAACCGGAGCAGATGAATGTTTTAATGATGAATATGCTCAACTTTATCTGGATGGACATATTCGAGCGATCGCCGACACACAAACCGCCTCAATTCATTCTTGTCACAAAGATTTTCTTCGCAGCCTGCAAATTTATGCGAATTTAGTCGTTCCTATTGCGATCAATCATCAATTATGGGGCTTATTAATTGCTCATGATTGTCATTCTAGCAGAACTTGGAACAATTCAGACATTGAAATCATGAAAGTAGCGGCTCACACTTTATCTTCTAGTTTAGAAAGCGAAAATTAATTATTTAACCCAGGATTTTAAAGAGAGAATTCATCAAATTTTATCACCTCAGAGTCCGGTTGACGAATATCAAAGTAGTAGCTACTCACGGCTCCTTTTTCTGTATCTAAAATACTAAAAGCTGTGATTTCATTACTGCTTAAATAGGGTAAAGGTTGACCTTTTGCATCTGATAAGGGTTTCAAAGTCGGAAGAATTGGCTCTAACCCATTCGGATCGCCTAATTCAATATATTCTTCTGTAAAATTTGGCGGAATAAAACGACGATTGTCTCCGTCAGCAGCACCATAACTATTTCCCACATTAGAAGACTCTAAAAAATGCATTCCATTCTTGCTAGTAAATCGATTCCATAAATGACAATGTCCAAAATAGACCAGTTGCACTTTAGCCGCTTCTAATAATGGAATTACATCTCGAATAATATAATCTCGATCTTTAGGATATTCATAACGAATCATTTGAATATTCCCCGCCGGATCTCGTTCGATAATTTGCACCGGATCAGTATAAGCCGGAATAATATTATCTCCTAATGAATGAGGCGGATGATGAAACATCACAATTTTATATTTAGCTTGCTGAAATTCCGGACTTTGAAGTTCTTGCTGTAACCAATTATATTGTTCACTTCCCTTGGCAATGGGTTCAAAAATTTGTTGTCCATAGCCCCAATTTTCTGGTGTATCAAAATCGCGATCGCGTTCTCGATATTTACCTTTTATATCTGGATCAAGTTTAGGAATACGCCACAGATTAGTAATATACAACGAGACTAACCGTACATTCCCGAAAGTTAACGCATAATAAGGTTTACCGTCTCCTGGAAAACTAAAGATTTCCTCAACTGTATCTGTATTAAACGTATGATTTTTAAACCATTCTTGGCGAACTTGAGGATCATTACTCGGGTTAATATTTGCCTGTTGTTGCTGATATAAAGTTTCTGCGGCTTTCTGGGGATAAGGACTGCTAAATTGTTGGGATAAGTCTTTCTCGTTAGAGAATACTCCCATCACTTCATGATTTCCAATTATCGGAAATAACGGTACATTTTGAATCAATTCTGCACCGTGATAAACAGTCTTTTGTGAATCATATTCAAGTTGATAATTTGCATAACCTTGTAAACAGGGAAAAAATGCATTTCCTCGGTTATCATCAAACCATTCGGAGGCGCGATCTGGGACATTGACTAAATCACCCGCAAAAAAAATCCCGTCTATATTTTGAACTGTTTCAGCCACTTTCTCTAAGTTCGCCGCAACCATGGGTTTAAGCTGATGATCTGAAGTTAAAAGAATTTTTAATGGGGTTCCGGCTTGGGGTTTGGGACTGAGGGAAAAAACTTTGCTATCAACCGCATCACCCTTGGCTGTATAACTCGTGACTTGATAGGGAACACGCACACCCGCAGTTAAATGGGTAATTTCAGCCGCGTGTCGCCAAATATTGCGAACGGTCAGTTGAGGATAAATTGTCCCGTCTCCGGCTTGATCTGCTACCCAAGACTTCTGATCTTCCCGCACTCGGCTTAATTGAGTCGTATTGGCGATTACTTTTTGTTCAAGGTTTTCGCCATAACTCACCAGATGCTCTCGACCCGCAAACTCAGTAAACCAAACCACTTCTATGCTATTTTCTGTAGGACGTTGTAGAAATGGATCGCTCAGAAGTTGGGGTGGAGAAGATTGTGAAATCATCAGTAAAAATGGAGTCAACGCTGCAACTAAAAAAAGAACAAAAATCCATAGGTTACGGGGTGAACCGCTTGGGGTATTGAAGCGGCGAGGTTGTGGCGCTATCACGCTAACTCTCAACAGTTTTTCTCTATAAATTTTACCTGAATTCGGGTCAACATAAAAAAATCCCCCCAACTTAATGACAAGCTGAGAGGTTGATGATTTTTAGGGAAAAGCAAAGCGGGTTTTAAGGGTGAAACAGTTAAGAGTTCTTCCGACGACGAACACCAAACAGACCTAAAGCACCAGCAGCGAATAAAGCGCTAGCAGTAGCGGGTTCAGGTACGCTGGCTAGGTTACCTTCTCCCAAGTCAACTAAGAACAAGACATCGTTGAAGTCCCGGTCAGAGTGTTGGTTAAGTCCTTCTCTGCCTGCTTTGTACTCACCAAACAAGTCTTCAAAACCAAGGATCATGTAACGATTATTGAATGCATAACCGACAGCGTGTTGTAGTCCGTCTCCACTGGCATTGTTTTCAGTGATGGAACTGTAAACGACTCCTGCGTCTCCTGCTTTCCCACTTGGTGCTAATAAGAACTCGAACTGGTCGCCTTTGTTAAAAGAACCTAAACTTTGAGTGTCGCCATGCTGCATTGTGCCATTTGTGGGATCAGTCTCAGCCTCTAAAAAGTCGGCTGCACTACCATGTTCAGCATTGATGTCGTTCCAAATTGATGTATTTGCACCACCGTTGACGTTATAACTCAAGTCATTTTCCAAGATGGTTCCTTCACCGAGGAAAGTAATATTAATGTCGGAGCTATGTTTGAGGAATAAATTATTGAGATCTACTATGCTTGAGTTACCCGGAGCCATAGTTGTATCTAAATTACTGAGTTCACCATCTCTTAGATACTCATAAATACTATCAAAGTTATCCTGGGCTTCTTGACTATCAAAAGAAACCGCTGAAGCAGAACCCATTAATGTAAAAGAAGAGATAACAGCGGTTGTAACGGCTAATAATGTAGAAGAAAAGTTAGGTTTCATTAAAAACTCCTAAGTTGAATAAGGATTTACAGTGGGAATAATTTGGCTTTTTTGTTCTTGCTTTCAGCATAACTTTTCTTTGTTTTTTTGGCGATAGTTTGCTGTTAATTTCACTGAATCTTTACAGTTTTTGAAATTAATTTAAAGCTTGAAAAAATAATGCTTGTGGGCATTTTATCCTATTTTACAGGTTTTTTTTTAACCCATCAATTGTTGATTTTACGAGATTTTTTATTTACTATTTTAATTTTAATAATCAGTATTTTCTCTAATTTATAAACTTCTATAAATAGAGTGATTATTACTCTGCAATTAAAATTTATTTCTGGGTCTTATATTTACTGAATTTTACAGAATAACAATTTCAAGTCAATCTGAAGATCTGTATTGACTCATAGAAATCACTGAGAGGCATTGTAGAAATAACACCACAAGAGTGAGTCCTTTGTTGTTTGTAATTAATATTGAGTGTCTCCTCAAATACGTGCTTAGGGTACGCAACACCCACTGCGCCGGAAATTCTACAGGATTATGCCGTTTCAGCCCTCAAATAATTATGAAGGCTTGACACAATTGACCACAAACCCCAACACTGAACCTCCGGAGATTTTGAGTTCATCTAAGGCATCGGTCACTTGGGTACGATCTGTGCGGTCAATTTTCACCACTAAAATTGTGCCATCAACATGAGCAGAGAGAATATGGCTATCGGCTAAACCGGATAATGGGGGTGTGTCGTAGATGACTAAATCAAAAAAGGCGTTAAATTGTTCCATTAAATATTGGCGCTTTTTCGAGGACAACAGCTTAATGGGGTCTGGGGGAACTTTACCAGCGGTGAGAATAAACAAATTATCCTCTCGTGGGACTTGCTGAATAGCCTCATTCAAACTCAAGTCAGAGGCGATCGCATCACTAAATCCTCGTTGATTGGGTAAATTAAAGTCAGTATGAAGCTGAGGATGGCGGAAATTGGCATCGACTAATAATACTCGTCGTCCCATTGCTGCGGCAATTTGACCTAAGTGAACGGCAACCGTTGATTTTCCATCCCCAAATGCAGCCGAACTAATCACTAAAGAACGGATGGGTCGATCATAACTGAGCAAATCAATATTAGTATAGAGCAGTCGAAACGCTTCCCAAAAGGGAGAATTGGGGTCGCTGCGGTTTGAATAAGATCTCGTTACAACAGAAGTTTTGCGATTTTGTAGCTTTCCTGCCGATTTAGCGCCCACTAACTGATGGGTTTGGGATAGGCTTAAAGATCGTTTGAGTTTGCGGTTAAAGGGAATTAAGCCAATGCGAGGCAGTTTCGTTGCGGCTTCAATTTCAGCCGGAGTATGGAAAACAGAGAGCAAAATCTCGACTAAAAATCCCACCCCAACCCCCAGCAGACCGCTAACAATTCCAACCAGTACTAACTGGCGTTTTGTTTGTTGACTTGCGGTGGGAACCAGTTGACCTTTTGTATTGCGAAGTAAAGCCGGAGGGGCAATCACTTGCCAAGGAATTTCTTGCTGTGCGGCATCTAAACTGAGAGCTTCTCGTTTTGATAAAAACTGAGTTAAACTATTGCGAGCCACCTCTAGTTCTTGTTCTAGATCATTATATTTTCGTTCAAAAATAGGAACTTGACTAATTTTTTCTCTGAGTAAGTTTTCTTCATTGAGTAAGACTTGTTCTCGATCCACTAAGCCGCGAAATTCACTTTCTAGAGTTTCTAAAATGCCTCGGGACTGTTGACGGAGTAAGCTTTGTAAGTTTTGTCGTTGCTCTTGTAAACTTTGGATAATGGGGCTATTATTCGTCAGCTTAGAAGATTGTTGAATTAATTCAGCTTCAACTTGCTGTAATTCTAATAATAACCGTTCATAAGCTTTCGGATTTCTTGCTAAAACAGCCGTGGCGTTTCCTCGATCAAATTGTCGTTTAGCATTTTCATAAGTTGCCCGAAATTCAACTAATTTAGCTTGAGTTTCAATCCGATCCATTTCTACTCGATGAAGTTGTTCTGATAAACTCACTTCAGCTTGATCGGGTCGAATTAAGTTATAAGTTTGTTGTAAATTCAGCAGTTGTTGTTGCAGTTGGCTGACTTGTTGTTGTAATTGGGGAAGCTGGGCTTCAATAAACTCAATGCCTTGCATCAAACTCCCCTGACGCTCTTCTAGACTGTAGTTAAGATAACTCTCAGCCAGTTGTTCCAGAACAAATTGAATTTGTTGAGGGTCGGGACTAAGGTAGCTGACTTCAATAATTTTGGTTCCTTCTTCAAACCCATCTTTTTCATAACTCAGACGTTCAATTATGAGCTGTTTCATCATATACTCATAGGTTATACCCGGATATTGCTCTTGAATTGCTTCTATCACTGGGTTCATCAAACTCGGACTTTTCAAGACTCGAATTTGAGTTTCGTAATCCACTAAACTGTTATCAATTCTAACGCTTTGAATATCAGAGCGAGCATCGATTTGGGATTGTAAAAATTGCTGAGACAATCGACCTTCAGCCGTAACGGGTTCTACTAATAATCGAAAAGAGCCTTTATATTCTGAAATAGTTTGTTTGCTTTGCCAAACCACCACCCCCCCTAATAGTCCTGTCAAGACGGTAGACAGACTGAGCATGATCCAGGCACGCCGACGAAAAACAGCAAAAATCCAAGGTAAATTGAGGCTGTCTTCATCAGTTGTGGATTCTAAGGTATTGTGATTAGGAATGGGTTTAAGATGAGATAATTTTTGAGAATCTTGAGGAAGAAAAGGGGGGCGATTATGTTCAGTTTCCATAAAATTTTATTGAGTAATACAATTAATCATCATCTTCGTCAAACGCGACTCCAGACCGTTTTAAAATATCAACAACTCGTAAAGGAACGGAGAACACTGATAAAATAGTGTTAGCCGGAATCAGAAGTTCTTTAAATGGATCGCTAAACTCAGCTAAGCCGGATCGACTCACAACTATCACATCGTTATTTTGTAGCAAGGGATTGGTTTCTTCATTAATATTTTGAGAAAAGTCGATTTCAATAGTTCGGGTGGAGACGGTTCCATCCGGATTTAAACGAACTAAATCAACATTGGCTTGATTTGCCCGAGTCTCGTCAAAGCCACCGGCGGCTAGCAAGGCTTGATTGAGAGATGTATTCGGCCGCAGCGCCACCACACCGGGATCTTTAACTTCTCCGACAACATTGACCTCCATTTGATTGGGGGAAAAATTAGCTGTAGCAATTTCAGTGGCTTCTTCAAGATTAAGCTGTGAAACTTGAGGAATGATGATGGTATCTCCCTCCTGCATAATCAAATCCTGACTAATATCACCCGATTGCAGCAATTCCCACAAATTGATCTCAATCACTTGTTCACTGAAGGTTTGAGTCCGGCGGCGAACTTGAATATTGCGGATATCTGCCATTGGTGTAATTCCTCCGGCTAACTGAATCACCCGTGTTAAGGTAGGATACCCGTCTGTATTGCGAAAGGGTTCAGATGATTCAGTGGTTCCCCCGCCCACAACCACGTAAGATCCGGGTCGTTGAACCTCTCCCACTACTGCCACTGTTCGGGGGGTTTGGGAGTCTGGGGCAATACTGCCGGTGGCTGTAGTAATTTGTCTGGCTTCAGCGAGACTGATATCGGTTTGGGTGGGGATAAATATAGTGTCTCCATCCCGTAAAGCTAAGTTCTGAGCTGCAAGTCCTGTCCTCAGCATTTCCCATAAATTAAGGGTGATGACTTGTTCGCGATCTTGACCCAAGGGACGACGAACGAGGACTTGATCCAGTTTAGCCTCCTGAGTCACGCCGCCAGCGAGTTCAATGGCTTGCATCACGGTGGGAAATTGAATTCCCGGTGAATTGACCCCAACGCCTGCTTTCAAATCAACGTTATAAGACCCCGGACGGCTGACTTCCCCTAAAATCATGACATTGAGGGGGCGATAATTGCTAATATTAATGGTAATTTGGGGACGTTTGATCACGCCGCGATATTTTGCTTCAATTTCTGTCCCCAATTGTTCAATCGTTTTACCAATAGCTTCAACCCGACCAATCCAAGGTAAATCAATCGAACCTGTTGGGGGTATTAAATAATCTCCTGCTAATTCAGGGAAGTCTAACACATTCACAGTCATTCGGTCACCTGCACCTAATAGATAGGGCGAGGTAGAGTGTTGAGGTATTGAAGAAGCTGGGATGGAAGTTTGGGCTAAACAGGAAGAAATTGGGGTTAATGTCAGGGCGATCGCTAAGGTTAAACTTGTCCAAGATCGTCGAGGGAAGGGATGATTCGGGCAGCAAAAATTGAGTAACATGATTGAGATCGAGGTAATTGTTTAATTTGAATGTAGTTCTAGTTTATTTCTCAAAGGAAATCCTTGACGATTGGTATTAATTATGTTAATTACTCGTCATTAATTGATGAGAAGTCTTTTTTCAATTCAGGTTTGCTTTTGCAGATTAATTGGGGAATCATCAGAGTTGAGAGCGAACTGTATCTATAGATCAGATTTCCTCAAAACAATCGAAAATATAAACAGAAGTTAGCAATTTTTTTGCTTCATCTTTAAGCTAAGTTGATAGGAGAAAGACAAAGTGGTTAGTCATCAGCAAAACCCATGCCCTGCTCAAACTTTAATTTTTTTACATATTCCTAAAACAGCAGGAACCACGCTACATCAGATTATAGATCGTCACTACAGTCTTGATCGAATCTTTTGGGTACACGCGACTGATGTCAATGAATCTATTAATGAATTTAAGAGTTTTTCCGAAGAAAAGCGACAACGATTTCAACTAATTAAAGGACACATGGGATTTGGTTTACATCAATTTGTACCTCAACCTTGTAGCTATTTTACATTACTTCGAGATCCAGTAAAACGAATTATTTCCCACTATTATCATGTGCTACGAACTCCAAATCATTATCTGCATCAAGTGGTAACTGAACAACAGATGGATTTGAAAGCTTTCGTTTCTTCTGGGATTTCTTTAGAACTGGATAATGGTCAAACTCGGTTAATTGCTGCTTCCAATGGCAATGAAGATGAAAGTATTGAATTTGGTTGTGCTACCCCAGAGTTATTAGAAATAGCGAAGCAACATTTAATAAATTATTTTTCTGTCGTGGGAGTGATGGAAGAATTTGATCGCACTTTATTATTATTGCAAAAGAAGTTGGGCTGGAAAAATATTTGCTATGCTCGTAAAAATACAGGCAAAAATACAACTAAAAAATCAGATATTTCTGCTGATACATTAGCGGCTATTCAACAGCATAATGCTCTAGATATTGAGCTTTATCAATTTGCAAAACAGCTTTTACAGCAACAGATTGAGGCAGATTCAGCGACCTTTGAACAAGAATTACAAGCCTTTAAAGCTATGAATCAATCCTATGGTTCACTTCATGGATTGGCTTGGTCTACGATTAATAAAGCACGTCGAGCGGTTGCAGCAATTCGATAGTTCTGGTTTAATTAGGATCGCCATTGATTGACAGGATCAATTAATCCGTCTTTTGAAAGACTTAAGCAATAATTCATTAATTTTAATCTTGAGTCTTTCAATCAATCCCAGCCTATTTTTTATGAAAGAGCTAGTTACTGATCCCATCATTCTTATTCCATTATTGTTCATTCTTATCATTTACTTTCTTATTACTTTTCACTATGGAAGTAAACGTAAAGTAGCAGCAAAACTTGAATATATACTGAGCTTTTTATTCTTATTTGTTGCTCCAGGACTCACCATTTCTCCCATTGTCATTTTACAGCCTTACCATCTGAGTGTTCCTAAGCTGAGCCTCCGATCAATTCTCATCAAACTGGGATTATACAGTTACTTTATCATTATCTTAAAATCCTGGTTTTCCCGTATATTTCAAAGTGCATTACTGCTATTTAGTAATCCTTTTTTAGGACTTTTACTCTGTTTATCTTTAATCTCACCCATTTGGTCAGAAACACCCGCTTATACCCTGCGACAAAGTTTATTGATTATCGGGCTTTCAATTTTTTCAGCTCATATTGCCAACCGTTATAGTTGGGATAAATTAGTTGTTTTAATTCGATATAGTACAACATTAATTTCAGTTTTAAGTGCATTTTATGCCCTAGCAATGCCTGCCATTGGCGTTGAACCTAAAGGCTGGAAAGGAATTACCAGTCATCCTAACCGTTTAGGAATTCTTTTATCCTTAAATATTACCCTTTGGATATTTCATGCAATTCATCATCCAAAACAACGATCATTTGCCATTTCATTTGCTTTTTTCTCACTGTATGTTCGTCAAAATACTAACTCAGCCACCAGTTTAGTTTTGATTTTAATTTTACTTATTTTAGTGGCTTGCTTAAGATTATTAAAAAGTTTAAGCTTTCAACAAGCATTTGTTGGGGTAGTAATTTTTATGGTCTTAGGAATTGGCGTGATGCTGATTGTTTTAGAAAATTGGTTTAATATTCTGAATGCATTAGATAAAGATCCTTCTTTAACCGGACGAACAGAATTTTGGCCACAAATTATTGAGCGGATTGTTGAAAAACGCCCTATTTTAGGATATGGCACTCAAGGGTTTTGGCAAGCTTGGCGAGGGTTAGATAACCCAGCAAATGGTATTTCCACCCCTAAAGGATTTAAACCTCCCCATGCCCATAATGGTTTCTTAGAAATTGCCTTAGATTTAGGCGTTGTTGGATTTGTTATCTTCCTATTCGCCTTTTTTAGAACTGTTGCAACTGCCGTTCTTTATATGGGAATCAATCCGGCATCTGAATCACTTTTACCCTTGGTCTTCTTAACCTGGATGGTGATTCCTAATATTACAGTGAGTGAGCTATTTTATCCCACTCATGTCTGGGTATATTATGTCATCATTACTGTTCGTTTGAATATAGAAGTGAAACAGTTTAATCTCAGGCAAAAACAAATATATTATCAGCTGGCACATCCATAAATAGTTGAATTATTTAACCCTTCGTCTATCAATTATTACCATGAACTTACGTCAAAAAGCAGTTAAAGGTATTTTTTGGTCAGCTATTCAGAAATTCGGTAACCAAGCCATTTCTTTTGTGGTTTTTTTCTGTTTAGCGCGCTTATTGGAACCCGAAGCATTCGGACTGATTGCCCTGGCGAGTGTGTTTCTTGCCTTTGTTCAAATTTTTCTCAATCAAGGGTTTGCTGAAGCTATTGTGCAACGAGAAGAGCTTGAACCAGAACATTTAGATACGGCTTTTTGGGTTAGCTTAATCATTAGCATTTTGTTAACGCTAATTAGTGTTTCAGTTGCTGATATTGTAGCGCAAGGCTTTAATCAACCTGAACTGGCTCCCATTATTCGTTGGCTGTCTCTGGGATTTTTACTGAGTGCCTTTAATAGTGTTCAACAAGCCATTTTTCGGCGAAATCTTGCTTTTAAAGCTTTAGCAGCTCGTTCACTCGTTGCCTCATTTGCTGGGGGAATAGTGGGGGTTGTGATGGCATTTTTAGGTTTTGGTGTTTGGAGTTTAGTGGGTCAACAATTAACCAATAATATTGTTGGAATTTTAGTCTTATGGTGGGCCAGTGATTGGAAACCGGGCTTAAAAGTTTCTCAGAAACACTTTGATGAACTATTTCATTTTGGCATTAATATTTTAGGATTTAATCTCCTTAACTTTTTTAATCGTCGCTCAGATGACTTTCTGATTGGTTATTTTTTAGGACCAACAGCATTAGGTTATTACACGATTGCCTATCGTTTATTGTTGTTAATGACGAACTTATTCACTAACACAATGGCTCAGGTTGCATTACCGACTTTTTCTCGGCTTCAGTCTCAACCTGAAAAGATGCGACAGGCATTTTATACTGCAACTCAACTCTCTAGCTTAGTGGCATTTCCTGCTTTTTTAGGCATGGCTATTCTGGCTCCTGAATTAGTGCCTTTTCTATTTGGAGAAAATTGGTTACCCAGTATTCCCGTCATGCAAGTGTTAGCTTTTATTGGAATTTTACACGGGATTGAATACTTCAATCAATCTGTTATTTTAGCAATGGGAAATCCGGCTTTGCGACTCAAAATTAATGCTGTTAATGCCGTCGGAAATGTCATTGCTTTTATGATAGTAATTCGTTGGGGAATTCTCGCAGTGGCAGCAGCTTATGTGATTCGAGGATATCTATTTTTACCCCTGCCATTATGGGCAATTTATCAGCTAATTAAAATTAACTTCAAAACTTACTGGTCACAATTTATAGCCCCATTTATCAGTTCTGTTGTCATGGTGGGTGTCATCTTTGCCATCAAAGTATATCTAGGAAAAAATCTAAGTTTACCGATATTGATAGCTGTTTGTACAGGAGTGGGTATAATCGTTTATAGCATCGTGATTCGATTAACTGCACCCCGACTATTTCAACAAGTTTTAGGATTATTAACTTCACTGATACCTCGTCGTAAATCCCGTCAAGTTTAACTGTTAATGATGAATCAATTACCCATCAAAACTCGGCTTTTTCTAATCGGCTGTCCTCGTTCCGGCACGACTTTACTCCAAAGTCTATTAGCGGCTCATCCAGAAGTTGCTTCTTTTCCTGAGTCTCATTTATTTCAAAGTCTTTGGATGTATCGTTGGAGTCGTTTATTGGGGTTGGCTTCTCCAAAAGGAAGAGAACAACTCAACTGGTTTTTGCAGGAAATTAATCAAGAAAAACTGCAAAATAAATTCCCTAAAAATGCCCGCTTTATTCGTCAATATGGTAAAATTTTACAACAGGCTTTAGATAATGCGACTCAAGCACAAGGTAAAAGTATTTGGTTAGAAAAGTCTCCCGAACACGTTCGCTATATTCGTTATATTGAAGCCTCTATTTCTGATGCTAAATTTATTCATTTGGTTCGTAATGGTTCCGATGTTGTTGCTTCTCTTTATGATGTCACTCATAAGCATCGACAACCCGATGTTTGGGGAGATGAACCTTGGGAACTTGATAAATGTATTCGTCACTGGGTACGTTCTGTAGAGTTGGGTCGTCCTTATCTAAAGAAACCCAATCATATTCTTGTGCGTTATGAGAAATTAGTTGAAAATCCTGAGTTAATTCTTCGAGAACTTTGTGATTTTATCGAAACTTCATTTAATCCTATAATGTTAGAAGATTATGGTAAAACGGCAGAAAAAGTCATATTAAAAAATGAAGCTTGGAAAGCATCTGTGGCACAACCGATTAATAATGCCAATTCTACTAAGTTTTACCAACTATTTAGTCCAGAGAAACAACAGTATATTTTAGAAAAACTATCCGTTATCAACCTCAATGAGTTAATTCAAAATCTTAGTTAAAATTGCTAAAGCCTAAAAATCAATAAGAAATAAACTCACTATTTTTAAGGCTGCTTAGCTCCTTAGAATAGCGCCGAGTACTTTTTTAGCCAGTTTTAATTAGCACTACTCAGCAATGTTTTGAGCTTCTTCTATCCAACTATTAAATAACGCTTGATTTTGTTCAACCCACTCTTCAGCATGACGACGAATATCTTCAGCCTGATTTTCACCTTGTTGAATTAAATCATTTTCGGCACTGATATCTTCAACCGGAATTTGAACCAATTCAAACCATCGTTTTGCCTCTGGGTTAGCCATGATAAATTCCTGATTTGCTAAGATCGCTACTTGATCAACAAGTAGCCCGAAATTTTTACCATTTACTGAAGTGTCCTTTTCTGTATATTGTGCTAAATCTCCAGGTAAATCAGTATAAGGAACGACCAATGAAGTAACATCTTCACCCTCTTTTAAGACTGAACTCAACCAAAAAGGAGTCCAAGTATAGAAAAGTATTGGTTCCCCTTGCCTGTAGCGTGCAATGGCATCTGCAATCAGGGCAAAATAGCTGCCGGAGTCTTGTTCTACTGTCTCTTGCAGCCCATAAACATCAATGTGATGCCGAATGACTTCTTCACAACGCCAACCCGTATTACAACCAATTAAATTCGCTTTGCCATCCCCATCAGAATCGAAGAGTTTAGCAATTTCTGGGTCTTTAAATTGTTCCAGGTTAGTAATATTATATTCCTTCGAGGTTTGACGATCAATCTGATAGGATTGTGTGATAGTATCAACAATCTTCCCAATTGATTCTAACTTCTCCGCACCCCTAACATTTTTCAAGAATTCAACATGACCAATCGGATAATAAGCCGCAGTGAAATCTAAGTCTTGATTGGCGATCGTCACATACATTGCAGAGTAGTCAAGTTCTTTGATTTTTTCAGTTTTATATCCCAATTTTTCGAGTCCAATATTAACGATCTCAGCTTGGAATTTTTCTTCTTGTATACTCACAGCAGAACTCACTGTAATTCCTTGACCCGGTAAAGATCCCGCAGAATCGGTTGATTCAGAATTGCTGGAGTTAGAAGTCGGTTGACAAGCGATTAAACCAATTAAACTAGCAATCAAAGCTGTCGTAAATGTAAGTTTTTTTAGGGAGAATTGCATATTTTGATATTTCGGAATCAAATTGTTTGCTGGTGAGTCATAACTGACTCATAGATTTTAGAGCTAATCTATCATGGAAATACAATATCACTTCGATCAAAAGATTAGCCACTCCCAGATTTTAATAATCTTTACATTTTATATCAGCACTTAAGAGACGTTTACCTCAAACGCCTCTGTTAACAGTTTTACGCCGAAGCCAATGCAGTTGGAGATTGATAAAATGTTGGCATTGTCACCTGACGTAAGGTGGTTGAACGCCGGAAAATTAAAGATTTTGGCCCGACTGCTTGTACCATCTTCCGAGTGATTTTCTTAACTATTGCGGGGGCACTATTCATCCATTTGAGATAGCGAACCCCAAGAGAATATAAAGATTGATCGACTAAATTTTGATCGAAACAGCGTTGCCAAACTCTTAAGGCTTCCGGTAAGTCTTGATGGTCTAGCCAAGCTTCGGCAAACCAGAAATATTGAATTCTGAGTAAGGCTTTTCGTCCTTCAGTTAACTGACCTGTTTGACTTAATAATTTTTGCAGTCGAGGTAAGCATTGTTCATGGGATTTTAAATGTTCCACTGAACCCGATTGACTGCCCAAAGAAATATATTGAGGTTTGCGCCAAAAGCAATCAGGATAGGGAAACCAGCTATAATTTAACCCGAAAATAACGGCTCGTAAATGATATTCCCAATCATCCCAACCCAAGTTTTCTGAGTTCCATAATCCAACTTTTTCTAAGGCTGATTTACGCCAAATAGGGCTAGTGGTTTGCCAAGGAACATCTCGGGCTAAAAACCGATCTAAATCTTCTTGTTCTGTTTCTAAATTCCAGAGAATATCAGTATCTCCTGGTTGTTGATGAAATACCATACAAGGAAATACCCCAAAATCTAATTCAGGATGTTGTTCCATTAAATGATAGCGATTTTCTAAGGCTGAAGGGGCTAAACAATCATCAGAGTCCAGATAAACAATATAGTCTCCTTTGGCAACCTCGACACCTTTGTTGCGGCTGGCAGCAGCGCCTGAACCCGCTTGAGGCTGTCGGACATAGCGAATACGAGGATCGGTTTCTAACCGTTGTTGCACCATTTCTTGAGTCCCATCATCAGAACCATCATCAACGATAATGGCTTCCCAGTCTTTAAAGGATTGCTGTTGAACAGAATCTAAAGTTTGTTGTAAGAGGTCTCTACGGTTGTATGTGGGAATAATAACTGAAATGCTGGGGGCGTTCATAGGGGGTCCATCATGAGGTGAATTGATGCATCAGCAAAGCTGTCTACATTAGATCTTATGCACCACTAGAGGTTAAAACTGTGACTCAGATCAATACATTACTACTCGCAGCAGCAGATGGGGGAAACGGCGCAGATCGGTCTGCCTATCGACTCCATCAAGGCTTACAACGGATTGGAATACCGTCTCAAATGCTGGTTCGTAGCCAGTTAACCCGCGACCCAACCGTTCAGACATTACAAAGTTCAACAGAAAAAGCAATTACCCGTTTAAATTTAGCAGAACGTTTTGATGGCTTACCCCTGCAAGCTTATCGACAACGCCAACGTAATATCTTTTCTCCCCAATGGTTACCTAATTCTCTCCCGGCCAAAGTAAAGCAATTACAACCGGATATTATTAACTTGCATTGGGTGTGTAAAGGGTATCTTAAAATTGAAGATTTCCGGCAATTTCAGCAACCGTTAGTCTGGACAGCCCATGATATGTGGCCGTTTACTGGGGGATGTCATTATACGCAACAGTGCGATCGCTATATGAAATCTTGTGGGGCTTGTCCGCAACTCGGCAGTGATAAAGAAAGTGATTTATCCCGTTGGGTGTGGGAACGTAAAGCTAAAGCATGGCAAGATTTAAATTTAACGTTAGTCACTCCCAGTCAGTGGTTAGCTGACTGTGCCAATTCGAGTCCATTATTTCAAAATAAACGAATTGAAGTGATTCCTTATGGCTTTGATTTAACGGTTTACAAGCCGATGACACGGGCTTTAGCACGCGATCGCCTGAATTTACCTCAAAATAAACATTTAATCCTGTTTGGGGCGAGGGCAGCCGATGAGAAACGCAAAGGCTTTCATTTATTACAAGCCGCATTACAACGCTTAAGTCGTGAGAAATGGCAGGATAAAATTGAATTAGTAGTATTTGGTTCTTTAGATAGTCAAACCTCTTTAGAATTAGGCTTTCCGGTTCATTCGTTAGGCAGACTGGGAGATGATTTATCTTTGGCGTTAATTTATGCCGCAGCGGATGTGTTTGTTGCCCCTTCTTTGCAGGATAATTTACCCAATACCGTGGTTGAGTCTATTGCTTCGGGGACTCCTTGTGTAGCGTTTAAAATTGGTGGAATGCCAGATATGATTGAACATCAATTGAATGGTTATTTAGCCCAACCCTTTGACATTGAAGAGTTAGCCACCGGAATTGATTGGGTCTTATCAGATAAAACTCGTCATCAGCAATTATGCGATCGCGCCCGTCAAAAAGCTGAAGCTGAATTTCCCTTAGAATTACAAGCCCGTCGTTATTTAGAACTTTATACAGAGTTGTTGGCAGACTCGCCACTTTCTCAACGTAGAATATAATAGGAACAGGAAAGCAATCAACGAGCGACACATTTACCCGTTTTACAGTTGTTTTGAATTTAAATTAATTTTATGAATATGCCTCGCATTGCAGCTATTTTAAGTTGCTTCAATCGCAAACAAAAAACTCTTGCTTGTTTGGCAGCCCTCTATCACCAGAATATATTCCAAGAGATACAATTGGATGTTTATTTAGTGGATGATGCCAGTACTGATGGTACAGCCGCAGCCATTCAACAAACCTATCCAGATGTTAAAATTATTCCGGGAACCGGCGGGTTATTTTGGAATGGGGGAATGCACTTAGGTTTTGGTAAAGCTATTGCCGTAGGTTACGATTATTATCTGTGGTTAAATGATGATACGTTACTCTATCCAACGGCTTTAGAAACATTACTCGCAACGGCTACAAATTTAGCCAAAAAAGGAGAACGTCAAGCCATTGTTGCGGGTTCAACTTGCAATCCTGAAACAGGAGAATTAACTTATGGCGGTGTGGTTCATAACAGTTGGTGGCATCCGTTAAAATTCAAATGTATTCCTCCGACAGATACTCCTCAACGTTGCGATACGATGTATGGAAATTGTGTGTTAATTCCCCAAACTGTTGTTGATCAACTCGGGAATTTAGAATCAGAATTCACTCATTATGCCGGAGATTTTGATTACGGTTTACGGGCATATCAACAGGATTGTACCGTTTGGGTTGCACCGGGATATTTAGCAACTTGTTATCGAAATCCGCCGGAAGAAAGCATTTGGATGAGTCAACAAATGTCACTCCAAGAACGGTTTAAAAAAGTCTTACAACCGAAAGGTTTACCACCGAAAGAATCCATGATTTTTGCCCGTCGCCATGCTGGTTTATTGTGGTTTTTCTATTGGATTTTACCTTATATTCGGCTATTTTTTGTTTCAACCTTCAAGTCTTCTAAAAAGCTAGAAACATCTTCTTAAAAGATAACGGGCAATATGAAACTAATCTTTGAGAGAAGACTATTATTCTTTACTTCCTGGAATACATAGCGTTGTGCGTGGTGCGTCTGTCGGACGCACCCTACTCGTTTCCTATATTTATTGAAAAAACCATACTTCATCTAAAGCTTGTTTATCAGAAATATAAGTATTGTTCGGCAGCTTAAGAAGAATCAGTATAACAACTATAATTTTTAACAGATAAGCTGTTGAAGCTGATTTCTATAAAGCAGTATATTGGATATAATTAAGACAATCAGGTTATAGATTAATTTCAATTAGACGTTTCTCCCAAGCGAGTCAATACAGGTTGATTGAGGTTAACTAAATTGAGTTGATAATCCGTTAAAGGTACATTTCTGCCATTTCCTTCTCGTACGGTAATCAGAAAGATAGAATTGCTATTGGGAATCTTGGTAATTTTCTCAATAAATTGATTTTGTAGTTGTTTTGCATTCAAAACTCTAGCTTTGGAGAAATTGGGTTGGGAAATACAAAAAAGTACTGCCCCGTCTTGATCTTGACCGGCATAGAACCAATAAGTTTGATCTAAAGCTTGAAATTCGGATTGGTAAACAACCGCCCATTTTTCAAAGAGACTCCATTTGAGACCTATTAATTCTCCAATCTATCAATAGCGATAAGAAACGTTTAACGAATCACCTTAAGCTTTAATCGCTACAGATGGAGGAAATAACCGTTCTAAAATTTGCTTTAAAACCATCGCCGTCCATTCCACATCGGCAAGAGTCGTCTGCTGTCCTAAGGTTAATCGAATTCCTCCTAAAGCAGTATTTTCGTCATATCCCATCGCTGATAATATCGGACTAGGACTTAACTTTCCACTATGACAGGCAGATCCGGCACTAATACCAATTCCGGCTAAATTTAGCTGACGCACTAACGTTTTTCCGGTGACTGTTGGCGGCATTTTAGAAGTGTTGGGAATTAAACAAAAACTGACATGATGGGGTAAGCGATGCAACCGATCTCCGGTGGGAATTAAATCAGGAACATCAGCCAGTAAATCAAATAAGCGATCGCGCAATTGCATTAATCTTGGCGTTTCTACTGCCATTTCCTTCGCTGCATATTCAGCCGCCATCCCAAACCCGGCAATATTCGGTACGGCTTGAGTCCCTGAACGATATTTAAACTCTTGACCACCACCTTCGAGTAACGGCACTAATTCTACTCCTTCTCGAATATACAGCGCCCCTGCTCCTTGAGGACCATAAATTTTATGACTAGACAAAGATAACAGATCGACAGGCAATTGTTGGACATCAACCGGAATTCGTCCGGCTACCTGTACCGCATCGGTATGGAATAAGATATTGTGAGAACGGGCAATCTGACCTAATGCTTCAATCGGTTGCAAGGTTCCCACTTCACTCTGACCATAAATCACCGATATCAGCACCGTATCAGCTTCAATCGCGGCTTTTAAATCCCATGGATGAACCCGTCCGCTTCGATCTACGCTTAAGCGTGTCACTCGCCAGCCAGAGGCTTCTAAGCGCTTGACAGGTTCTGCGATCGCAGAATGTTCTACACTAGAAATAATCATATGTCGGGGTGTACTGTACTGACGAGTCACCCCCCAAATTGCCAGATTATCCGCTTCTGTTCCCCCGGAAGTAAACACAATAGACTCTGGCGGGGCATTAATCAAATCTCCCACCTGTATTCTGGCTGTTTCGATCGCAATTGCAGCCCTATTGCCCCACTCATGTAAACTAGAGGGGTTGCCCCATTGTTGAGTCAGTACGGTCTGCATGGCTGCGATCGCTTCTGGACGGGGGGGAGTTGTGGCACTATAGTCGAGATAAATTTGCATGAATCAGCAATTTTGATAAAGGTTAAAATTCTTTCATTTGATTGTTATCGGGAACATTTTAGCGGTGGTTATCTTCTGGAAATTGAGATAGGCAATTACTAAATTCCAGGTTTACAGACGTTGTAGTCCTCATGGGACAACACTTTTTGAGGAACCAGCAAGTTACCGCTATCTTGACACAGCAACCGATAATTGCGAGTCACCGGAATACTAATAATAAAACGATTATGGCGCAGCCGCTTCCCTCCAAAGTCACGGTAACTTCTTTGTTGATTCAGTCCATCGATAATATTGCGCGCCTTGACCACCACATAATCTGGTAAGCCTCTCAGGTCAATGAGGTCCTGGTCAAAGGAAGCTTCCCATGCTTGTTTTCGATGGCGTTTTTCCACCAATGCTTGACTTTCAATTTTTTGTGCCTCCTGCTTTTGTTTACAGTGATGGCAGACTTTACCGTAGCCCTTATGGCCACAGGGGAACGTTCGTTTTCTTCTAGGCATAGCACAGCAGTGAGGGATTTGACCCAGGTCTGTGAACAAAATTGAGATAAAGACGGCGTATGCAAAATGCTTGGCCGCTTGAGTGTGTGTAAAAGGAGTGTCACGGAAGTTGAATTAAGGGTTACTTAACAGATTACCTGTTTGGAAGGAACTCCTCCAAAGACAATCTTTTATTTATTGTACGTAGCTTTGCTCAGACTCAAACAGGGAACTCTACAAATAGCGTGTTGAGTATTTCTGAGAATTATGAAATCAAATCGATCTCGGCAGAATAAGGTCAAGAGTTCATCAAAAAGAGTTGTTTTCTGGATCAGCTTGGCAACCTTATTACTTTTGGCCAGTTTATTAACGTATTGGCTCAGAAAACCCTCTCAAACTTCAATTCAACCTCAGGCCGATCCACTCCCTCAAGATCCTTTCATTCAAGCTTATTTTAATCAGTCGATCGCGGCTGTCTATACTGATCCATACCGTAATCAACCTCGCTTAGGAGATAATTTAGAACAAGTTATCGTGGATACTATCGCGGCAGCAGAGTCAAGCGTGGATGTGGCAGTTCAAGAATTGCGCTTACCAAAAATAGCGCTCGCTTTAGCTGAACGTCATCAAGCAGGAGTTAAGGTTCGGGTAATTTTAGAGAATAATTATAGTCGTCCCTGGAGTGATTTTACAGCCAAAGAAATTAAGCAATTTTCTGATAGGGAAAAAGATCGCTATTCAGAATTTTTACAACTGGCAGATATTAATCAAGACAGTCATTTAAGTCAGTCAGAAATAAAAAAAAGAGATGCACTTTTAATTTTACTTGATTCAGAAATTCCTTGGATCGATGATACCGCCGATGGTTCTAAAGGAACGGGTTTGATGCATCATAAATTTGTTGTGGTTGATGGTGAAACTGTTATTGTTAGTTCTGCAAACTTCACTTTGAGTGGTATTCACGGTGATTTCAATCAACCGGGCAGTCGAGGAAATGCTAATCATTTATTGATCGTCAATAGTTCTGAATTAGCCGCTATCTTTACAGCAGAATTTAATCTACTTTGGGGGGATGGAGTTGGCGGAGAAACCGATAGTTTATTTGGTTTACAAAAAATAGTTCGCGGCTTTGAAGCGCTAAAAATTGGAGATAGTCAAGTCAAAGTACAGTTTTCCCCCACATCTATTACACAATCCTGGGAAAATAGTAGCAATGGTTTAATTAACCAAGTTTTAAGCACTGCTAATCAATCGGTTAATTTTGCATTATTTGTATTTTCTAGTCAAGAATTAGCTAACTCATTAGAAAACCTATCTCAACAAGGTATAAAAATTCAGGGTTTAATCGATCCCAGTTTTGCCTATCGTTATTATAGTGAAGGTTTGGATATGATGGGAATTTCTTTAGGCAATCAATGCCAATATGAAACTGATAACCGTCCTTGGCAAAAACCACTTTCAACTATTGGTATTCCCAATCTACCCCCAGGCGATAAACTGCATCATAAATTCGGTATTGTAGACAATCAAACGATTATTACAGGTTCCCATAATTGGAGTGCAGCCGCAAATCATACTAACGATGAAACTGTATTAATTATTAAAAATTCAGTGGTCGCTGCTCATTTTAACCGAGAATTTGACCGATTATATCAGACCGCATCTCTAGGAATTCCTGGTTGGTTAGAGAAGAAAATAGCAACTCAATTAGAAGAGTGTAACGGTACAATTACAACTCCTTCATCCATCGTTTTAACAGAAAAAGTTAACATCAATACCGCTACTCAAGCCGAACTTGAAGCCTTACCCGGTATAGGACCAAAACTAGCTCAACGAATTATAGCCGCCCGTAACAAAAAGCCGTTTTCATCATGGGAAGATTTAGATCAAGTTTCAGGAGTGGGAGAAAAACTGTTAGATAAATTACGCGGTCACGTGACATTCTGATATTATTATTTTATTGATAATTGCACCGTGCTACGACTCACAAAGTATTCGCCCCGACTCAAATCATACGGTTCAGCAATATGATAAACCAGACAACAGATTACCCAATTCATCACACCACTGTTCGACTCACCTACGGAGATCTTACTCAGATTGAAGCGGATATTCTAGTGAGTTCAGATGATAGTTTTCTCTCCATGAGTAGCGGCGTTTCCGCAGCCATCCGTCGGACAGGAGGCGAGACTATTCAGCGATCAGCCCGTCACTATAAACAACTTCAAATTGGAGAAATTGCCATCACACCTGCCGGAAATTTATCCGCAAAGTATGTTTTTCATGCTGTAACAATTGATGCTACTAATCTAATCTTTCCTAATGAAGAAAGTATTCGCTTAGCCATGCTAAACTGTTTACAACAAGCAGATTCACTCAGCATGAAAACAATCGCTTTTCCTGTTCTGGGTACAGGAATTGCAGAATTTCCGTTTGAACAAGCTGCCGAAGTGATGATTAAAACCCTATCTGACTACTTAATGAATCAAACTCAGATAGAATTAGTCACAATTACTTTGTTTGCTAGAGCGGGAATAGAACTGAGTCAACTTGATCTATTTTATAATCGGGCTATTGATCTGTTAACGGAAATTAATTCTTGAAGATGGCAAGAGTAAACCCATAGGAAGCAAAAAGCTGTCTCAAGTCTCAAATATGATAAGTTATATTTAACTATTAATCGTTATAATATTGAAAATATATATATATGTTAAATTTTGGTGACATTATTAAGAAAAAATATAGGGATTCATTATACGGATTTGCAGGGGTTGACAGCTTCAAGGTAGGTTTTGTATGATATAAAGTATAGAGTATAATTGGCTGTAGTATTGCCTAAAAACTTAAATAATAGTATGATTCTCAGACGGAAAATGTTTACGGGAAATGCGATCGCGAAGCGCCAACTTCCCAGAAGGCGCGAAGCGCCAACCCGTCAAAACAGCCAACCCGTCGATTTCAAGCCCTGATTCTATTGAATAAGTGTCGCCAGAATAGTCAGTTTAAGTGACTTCTAAACCATCGAGAAAGAACATATATTAAAGACTTGGCTCAGACCATGGCTTGACAAAAATAAAAAAATATGCGTTATCCCCACAAACCAGCCCGAGAGATTTTAGTACAGATGCTTGTCTTATTATCATCTTGTCAGGACATCTCAAATGGCATCTAGACATTCGCTGACTGCTATAACACACTACAATTTATACTCTAAAGGCTCACAAAACTGATTTATCCCTGTTTTAAATACATACAAAATCACAGGAGTCACTAATATTTCTGGACATACCTTTTTATCAACGACATCTTGAAATATTCCACTCACATTTCCTTCTAACAACGCTTCTCGAAACTCACTTTGACAAATTACCACCCGACAACGTTTTGCTACACCATCCAGCCAATTTTCAGAAGTCGTCGGCATTTGTCCGGCTTGAATTGCCAAAGAAATAGCGGCATCTTCTAAATCTCCTTCACAATCTTCTATGGTATCCATTGCTTCTAACGCTGTTGGATATTCAGAGAGTTGAGACCGAAACTGAGCAATTTCTTGAGTCGTTAAAATAATCATTGCTTTAATTTTTAATAATAATTTCATCATCATACCAAGCCGTTAAAGCAACTGCTAAAGCATCAGCCGCATCATCGGGTTTGGGAATATATTCTAAGTTTAATTCTCGCATAACGGCTTCTTGAACATCTCGTTTATCAGCATTCCCATATCCAGTTAAAGACTTCTTAATTTGACCCGGAGTAAACTCAAAAATAGGGATATTGAATTGTGCTAAAACGAGGATTAATACACCTCTAGCTTGCGCCACTGAAATAGTATTTCCCATCTTATAAAAGAAGAGTTTCTCAGCTACAGCGAAATGAGGCTTAAACTGATCGATCAAATCATGCAGGTCTTGATAAATTGTACAAAGACGTTGTCCAATATCCTGTTTTGCCGGAGTTTTAATCACGCCAAAATCAATTAAAGAAACCGACTCAGCGGCCTGATGCTGAATGGAGGTTTGACATTGAACAATTCCAAACCCTAAAGTTGCTAATCCAGGATCAAAGCCGATGATTCGCTTTTTCATAGTATCTTAAACAATCATTTGCATCAAAGACTAATTCTCTTCTTCTGCTTCAGGTAATCCAAACACTTGACGGAATACTTTCTGAACTTTATAACCAGAATCAATAGATTCTAAGGGATCTTTACGGAGGCGATGCCGTAAACACAAAGTAATCACCCGTTGGATATCTTCGACCGTGACTTCTGTACGTTCTTCAAAAGAAGTTAAGGCTTTTGCCGCCCGGTTTGTCACAATATCACCCCGGAGTCCATCTACATCCAATTCCGAACAAACTTGAGAGATTTTAATCCGTAAATCGGGATCAATATTGACTGAAGATAGCCGTTGTTGGGCTTCAACAATTTTTTGTTGTAATTGTTGCTGCGCGGTGATATATTGATCTAAAAACTGCTTCGGATCTTGATCAAATGTGGTACGCTGTTCAACAATTTGTACCCGTAAATTTGGTTCTTTCACTGTTCTAATTTCGGCGTGCATCCCAAAGCGATCTAACAATTGAGGTCGTAATTCTCCCTCTTCGGGGTTGCCTGAACCCACCAATACAAATCGCGCTGGGTGACGAATTGAAATCCCTTCCCGTTCTACCGTATTCCAGCCACTTGCTGCCGAGTCTAATAATACATCCACTAGGTGATCGTCAAGTAGGTTGACCTCATCGACATAGAGGATGCCTCGGTTGGCTTTAGCCAGTAGTCCCGGTTCAAAAGCTTTTACCCCCTCAGAAAGGGCTTTTTCAATGTCAATCGTCCCACAAACCCGATCCTCAGTTGCCCCTAAGGGTAAATCTATCATGGGTACTTTTTTGCGGGCAATGGAGACAGACTCGTCATTAAATCGCTTCTGACGAATACTATCACTCATCAACTCTGGATCGCTCGGATCGCTGTTGAAAGGATCATCAGAGACGACCTCAATTTCGGGTAATAGATCTGCTAACGCCCGAATGGTAGTAGATTTACCCGTACCGCGATCGCCCATAATCATCACACCCCCAATTTTGGGATCGATCACGTTCAGCAGTAAAGCCAGTTTCATCTCATCCTGGCCGACAATTGCAGTAAATGGAAAAACAGCCCGACGTGTTGTTGCCATCGGTGTTTCAGTCTCCGTCACAGTAGCAGTTGGACTCACAATAGCTTTTTTAAACTTTTAGACATTTTTTTACGGTATTTTATTGTGGCATATTGCGGCGATCGCGGGGGAGCTTTTCAATAATGCAAAATAATAAAGGCTTCCCGTGTTCAACGAGAAACCTTTCGTAGAATGCGGATGGCGAGACTCGAACTCGCAAGGCAAAGCCACACGCCCCTCAAGCGTGCGCGTATACCAATTCCGCCACATCCGCGCATTATCAAATGCGGTTGTTTTACCGCTAGTTGATGATTATAACACAAAAACCAGTAATGACTACCCTAAAATTATTAGTTACTAGGTTGGGCGTGATACCCTACCTCAAGCAATTCCTCAGATTGCCTTTTAAAATAATCATCATATCCTAAAAACAACAAGCCAGTTCTTTGAATCTCCCTGTGTTTAGATTTGACAGTAGGTTAATCAGAATTAATTAGAGAATATACTGAAGAGAATTAAATTTATTTTGAAAATATTGTGATCTAATCTAGTTAGATAGTTGAGGATAATCTCTATTAAATTTATTCGGATAAAATAGCATACCAAAGCTCAGTTCCAAGCAACAAAATTTCTGTCAAATCTGTATCTTGTAAATTAGTTTTATGCAAGTTTGATTTATAAAAAATACATCCTTGTAGGTTAGCCCCCCGTAAATCTGCATCACTTAAATCTGCATAAATAAACTTTGTTCCTGCTAAATTTGCCCCTCGTAAATCAGCTCCTTTGAGGATGGCTTTAAAGAGCTTAGCTTCAGTTAAGTCTGCCTGTTTTAAATCGGCATAGATCAGCCGTGCATTTGTCAAGTCGGCATGGGCTAAACTAGCATGACTGAGATTGGCAAATAGATGAGTATTTTTTAAGTCTGCCCCGCTCAGGTTAACCCATTCTAAATTCGCTTGCCACAGGAGTATTCCTTCTAAGTTCACTCCCTGTAAGTCTGCACCGTGGAGATCAACACCAATAAATCCCCGTTTTCCGGCTGCATAGTGTTCTAAGAGTTCTTCGCTCGGTGTCATAAGCGTGAAGGTCGGTTTTCTTTCCATCAGTATGTCACAGTTGTGAACTCCCCCCATCAATTATGTTTAAGTAGCTCGTAGCAAACCTATAGGGCGGTTAACTTTTTTAGGGGGTTTGGGGGAGCTATAAGTCCCACGCCCCCCTTCTTCAAGGGGGCAGGCATAATATGCAGATTTGGCGTAGGGATACATGGACTCCCCCAAGCTATTTTATGGTACTCGATGTACTTTAAAATAGCATCTACCAACTATGCTTACTTGTGGTAGAATAAAATCATGATACTAAATTACATCTACCGCATTTATCCAGATAGCACCCAAACTGAACTACTCAATGAGTGGTTAGAAACTTGTCGCGTAAGCTATAACTATGCCTTACACGAGCTGAAGGATTGGATTGCATCTAGGAAATGCCAAGCAGATAGATGTAGTTTGGAATCAGAATACATTATGTCTGCGGATTATCCGTTTCCTAGTTACCACCAACAGCAAAATAACTTACCAAAAGCAAAAAAAGAGTTCCCCAGACTCAAATCTGTCCCATCTCAAGTGCTGCAAACCAACATTAGAAGGTTACATGATGCTTGGGACTTCTTTCAAAAACGAGGATATGGTTTCCCTCGTTTCAAGAAATATGGACAGATGAAATCTTTGCTATTCCCTCAATTCAAAACTAATCCTCTTACTCGATGGCAAATTCAATTACCTAAACTGGGCAAAGTACAAATCAATTTACACAGACCTATACCAAAAGGATTTGTAATCAAGCAAGTAAGAGTAGTAAAAAAAAGCTGTAGGTTGGTTTGCTGTTGTGTCTATTAAATCGGATATTGAGCTTAAGAGTCCTGTTCCTCACGGTCATGCTATTGGGGTTGATGTCGGATTGCTATCTTATGTAGCAACATCTGATGCATATAGCGAACCTAGACCTAAGTTTTTCGATCACAGCCTATCGTCGGCTGAAAGTGCTACAAAAGCGTCTGTCAAGGAAGATGAAACGAGGGAAAAACTATGAAAAAGCTCGAATCAAGGTAGCTAAACAACAGAACCGCATAGCATTCAAGCGTACCGATTGCCAGTTCAAGCTAGCTCATAAATTATGTGATCTGGCAGATACAATCTTTGTGGAAGATTGTGATTTCCGTATCATGGCGAAAGGAATGTTAGGCCAGCATACGATAGACGCTAGTTTTGGGCAATTCAGAACAATATTAGAATATGTAGGCCAGAAAAGAGATGTCTTTGTTGGTCGAGTTGACCATCGAGGAACAAGTCAAACTTGTCCCAATTGTCGTTGTGAAGTCAGAAAAGAATTGTCAGATAGATACCATATTTGTGACCAATGCGGTTATGGTGTTGAGATATCAGTAGATAGAGATATAGCCTCGGCTCAAGAGATTTGCAACCGAGGTCAAGAAACGTATCCAGGGACTCTGGAAAAGCAAGAAATTGCCTCTCAAGTCGTACTGTCGGGGAACTTAGTTCTAGATAAGTGGTGAACCAGTGCGGTATGCGCGGGTTTCCACGGGGCATATAAACTGCGCGGGAAACCCACGCAGACAGCCCCTCCCCATGAGCAACTGGTGAACCCGAAGGGCGCAGGGGAGGAATGCCCGAGTAGCAATATTAGGAAGCCCGCCCTATATCGCGACAGCAATTAGCGTCGGGAGGATGTCACTCAAGGCATTCTCAAAGAACACCTTGATGCACGTATCGGGTTTAGAAGGGAGACAGACTCTTGATCGCCTTGTTGGCAATATCGGCGTAACGCAACTCACCACAAAGAATTTTACTAATCAGTTTAGTTGCTGTTGGAACTTTTACGCCCGCTTTGTAGGCCATTCCGGGAAAGCGATAAAATAAACCTGACAAACGATTGGCCCAAGCCATATCTGCTCCCCATTCAGTTTGCATTGTTTCGGTATAATTTTCTAGAGCATTGGCATCTCCCCCTAAAGCCGCACTAATGGCTTCTGCTGCTTTAACACCGCTAAAAATAGAGGGACGAATCCCTTCAGCCGATAAGGGGTCAACTACGCTAGCAGCTTCTCCTGCAACAACAGCCTGCTGAGTATGAAGGGTTTTATCCCCATCCCATAAACATAAAGCACCTTCTTGTAGGGGAACATTAGCATTCATCCCCAATTCTGAAGCATATTTAGTCAGGTCTTTGCTGAGATTTTTGGGTTCACCTCCTCGAAAAGTTGCGATACTGAGGGAGTAAGACTCTGCTTTTGGAAATCCCCAAATACTGCCATTTTTGACTAAACCAAACTCAAAAGTGGGAGGTTGATTTTGAGGGTTGGCAGCTTCGATGGTTAAACTTTTACGCAATTTTGATTGCTTTAACCCGAGCCATTTTGCCATCGGCCCGGTAGCCCCATCAGCGGCAATGAGATAGCGGGCGGTTAAGGGTTGATTCGATGTATTGACCTGCCAGTGATCCCCTTGAAATTCAATCCCTGTTACGGTAGTCCCGTCCCGTAGCTGTGCCCCTTGATTTTGGGCTTGTTCCATCAGAAACTGATCAAAGACATCCCGCTGTACCATCCACATCGGGGTGGCGATTTCAGTTTCAACAGTATCGCCCAATTTCCAAGTGTAGCGAATCTTATTGACTGTTGTGGAAATCGCCGGGGTAAAATCAAAATCAAACCATTGAGCGATCGCGGGTGAGACTCCACCGCCACAGGGCTTTTGACGAGGAAAAGCTTGTTTCTCAAGTACTAAAATCGAAGATCCTCGTTTCGCTAAGTGATAAGCTGCCGCACCCCCAGCAGGGCCAGCGCCAACAATAATGCAGTCAAACATTGTTGTCATTGGTTAGTGATTTACGCTTGATTGTTGTGTATTAATTGTCATGATTCCCCATCTCACCCTGACTTGATCTGGGAAACTGGGCTAACCCGAACCTTTCCTTTCCTGTATACAGATTCATGACATTTATAGAGATTACCTGTCAGCTTGTTGATTCGGTTTAACTCCACTCCCTTTAACCCTTGAAATCCGGGTGAGCCAGCCTACGAGCGAGCAAAGATTTCAGCAATCTTTTTTCTTTACTCTATCATATTTTGAGTCATTTTGCTGGATATCTCAATAGAAAAATCCCCTCAATTCTTTAACTTTGAGGGGTATATTTACATTGAATTCTTAAGGAGTGAAAGGCTTGGGTTTATTCACTTTGAATTAAATTTCATCAAATCCAATTCAGTTAAACCGTCAGAATATCCTCTTCTTTTACCGCTAAAATGTCATCTACACTACTGGTAAATTTATTGGTTAGGTTTTGAACTTTCTCCTGTAAATCTCGAGATTCATCTTCTGAGATATCTTTATTCTTCTCTTGTTTGCGAATCGAATCAATGGCATCGCGGCGAATATTACGAATTGAGACTTTCCCTTCTTCGGCATATTTAGCCGCCAGTTTAACCAATTCTTTCCGTCGTTCACTGGTGAGCGGTGGAATATTGAGCCGGACTATTTTACCATCATTATTGGGTGTGAGTCCCACATCTGATAACGAAATTGCCTTTTCAATCTCCGCTAAACTGGAAGGGTCAAATGGTTGAATGGTAATTGTCGAAGCATCCGGTGTATTAATATTTGCTAGAGACTTTAATGGAGTGGGAGATCCATAATATTCGACCGTAATCCGATCCAACAAAGAGCTATTTGCCCGTCCTGTCCGAATCGTATTGAAAGCGCGTTGAGTTGACTCAACCGCTTTCTTCATTAATGATTCAACCTCAGCTAACTTCACACAAACCTCCTACAAAGGTACCAACAGATTCTCCACTAACAGCCCGACTAATATTGCCTTGCGCTGTCAGATCAAATACAATAATCGGAATGTTATTTTCCTTACACAAAGCGATCGCTGTGCTGTCCATCACCCGTAGATCCTGAGCCAAAACGTGGCTGTAGGTTAAACTGTTGTAGCGGCGTGCATCTGGTTTAACCTTCGGATCGGCGTCATATACGCCATCAACCTTAGTGGCTTTGAAAATCACTTCAGCATCGATTTCAGCCGCTCGCAAGGCAGCCGTAGTATCGGTCGTAAAAAAGGGATTTCCAGAACCTGCCCCAAAAATCACGACACGGTTCAGTTCTAGGTGACGAATTGCTTTTCGTCGGATGTAAGGCTCTGCAACTTCTTGCATCGCGATCGCGGTTTGAACTCGAGTGGGTATTCCCACCTGTTCTAAAGAATCCTGCAACGTAATGGCATTCATCACCGTTGCTAGCATTCCAACATAATCAGCCGTTGCCCGATCCATGCCACGGGACGCGGCTTTTACCCCCCGAAAGATATTACCACCACCCACGACAATTGCCACTTGAATCCCATGGGCGACGACTTCCCCGACTTCTTGGGCAATATTCTGCACGACGCTTGGATCAATGCCATAACCCAAATCACCCATTAAGGCTTCGCCGCTGAGCTTGAGCAAAATGCGTTTATAAGCTGTTCCCATCTTGACCTCCTAACTATGATAACAATGATGGGTTTAGACAGATGATCATCCGGTTGACAGGTTGAGATTGTCGGGACAAACTTGATAATCCCATAGGTGTAGACATTGAGGTAATCATAATCAGAATTAGGATGTTAACGATAACAGGTGAGGGATTGAATCAGCGATCCAACTCGCTTTGCTCCGTAACAACAGAATGGAATTTATCGCGATACGGCGGTAAGCCGAGCGCTCGCGCTCGCATTTTATAGTCAGCAGCAACGCGCGAGCCCAATGAGTTGAAATCGGATCAGTCTTGACGACGGCTTGAGTTCAAATTGCTTCCCCCCTAAGATAGCACCAAAGGGGAGAACTACCGGGAGACTTTTTGAATTCCCTTGCATCTGAGGCCAACTTCTCTGTGCTGAACGTTTTTATCCGAATGCTATTGTCTATGATTCAATGGCGCTTCGGGCAGGTGCTAGAGTCACTAACGCCATCGAATCGGTTTACCTTGACTATCGGTTTGAGTTGGAGTAATTGGTTTTCCTGCCAGAAGCTGAGTGATTGCGGTTCGCAAATAGGCTGCCGTTACCGCCTCGGGTGTTGCCGGAGCATCATCGATTTGGCCTCGATATCGTAAAATCCCCTGCTGATCTAGGAGAAAAGCTTCTGGGGTATTTGTCGCACCAAAACTTTGAGCCACATCCTGTGTGACATCACGAAGATAGGGAAAATTCAATTGGTGAGTTTGGGCAAAAGCTTTCATCTGCTCAAAATTATCCTCTGGAGAACTAATAACATCATTAGGATTAATTCCCACAAGGGTAATACCTTGAGGCTGATAATCCTGTTGGAGTTGTTTCAATCGATCCAGATACTGAATCACTTCCGGACATTGGTTTGCCATAAAAATGACTGCAACGGCTTTGTAGTTTTCCAGATAGCGAGCCAAATGATGGACTGCATCATCGACTCCAGGGAGTTCAAAATCCGGTGCATAATTGTTGATTGGAGTTCCGTTCATACCTTATGGTTGGAGTTGCTACAGTTTAACCTCAAGTCACTCAGTGGTGAGTTGCTCGGAAAGTTAAAACAATAAACGGCTCAGGTTAATTTAACCCTTGGTTTACACCTTCTCGTTCTACTTCTACTGTCTGGGATAGACAGGAAATTTAGCTTTAATCCAAGCTTGAGCTAATGCTTGATACCCAATTAGCTTATAGGTTAACTTAGCAGCGGTGTATTCTGAAACAACAGAATCGATTACAGGTGCTAATTCCATTACATCACAGCCAATGACATCATAGGTGATAAATAAACGTTTTAGAAAAGTCGTCAGTCCGTACCAATTCAGACCACCGGGTTCTGGGGTGCCCACTCCTGGCATCAGACTGGGATCAATGCCATCAAGATCAATGGTTAAAAATACTTTATGAGTTGAAATAGCAGCCAAGGCCCGATCAATCCAGTTGTCTTGAGTCGCAATATCACGCGCCCAGATGACGGGGAGTTGGTGCTGTTGAATCAGATCGGCTTCTTCTCGGCAAAGGCTACGAATGCCAATATGAACGGTAGGAATGCCTTGATCCTGAATTCGTCGCATGGCACAGGCATGATTATGAATGGAACCTTCAAATTCATGGCGTAAGTCGCTGTGGGCATCAATTTGAACCACGGTGAAGGGTTGAGACTGGGTTTGTTGATAGGCGGAAACGATACCGGGGGTAATGCTGTGCTCTCCACCAATGGCAATGACAAATTTATCATCAGCAATCAGGGATTCCACAGTTTCCTGAGTCATCCGCAACATTTGTTCTGGGGTAATCGATGGATGCTGCTGGGTATCAGCAATAGCCGGATGGGTGTAGATTCCCACGGCAGCCGTGACTTCTTGGCCGAGTTCATCATCATAACATTCCAGTTGATGAGAGGCTTCTAGTAAGGCTTTAGGGCCGGATTGGCAGCCTTTGCGGTAGGTGGTTGTCTTTTCGTAGGGGATGGGTACAATAGCAACAGCCGCGCTCTTGTAATCTGAGGTAATTTCTGAGCCGAGAAAATCTACAATTGAACCCGTCTGAATCGATGTCATTGTTGAGCAGTGATATTTTACTTTAATTATGAATGTTGATTTGTTTAAAATTTAAGGATTGTCTATAGATAAATCATTGTCAAAATTAAATAGGAGCCTTTATTTCATTAACTTAAGGATCATAAAGCAATTAAGCCGGATCAAGGATGATTGAATCACCCCGGATACTAATATAATTTTCCATTGGATTAGGTAGTTGTGTATTTTTGAGCTTGAAGTGCTTTGTGGTAAAATTACAACAAAATTTCTCAGTTAAATATCCTTGAACGGTTTCGGTGGAAACGATACTCTCTACAGCATGACCAACTCATAAAAGTTATGTGAGGAATTTTGTCAGACTCATGTTTTTTAAACCCAATCCGCTGATTATTGCTGCATCGGCTGGGTTGATCACAGCAGGGATTGTAGCATACCTAACCATTGGGTCCCAGAGCGATCCCTTGCCATTATCAACTTCTCAAGCCCAGCTCTCTTCTATTTCAAAACCCCAAACCATTGCTCAGTTACCTCCTGTAACGCCTTCACCGTCTTCCTCACTATCTGCTGTCCCTGTAAATCCGATTGTCATTCACCCGCCTACTTCGGGATGTCTGATTCGGATGGCAGTGGTTGATGATCCAGCACCACCATTGAATGTTCGTTCAACTCCTGAGGTGATTCCAAATAACATAGTGGGTCAATTAGAAAATAATACTTTTCTGTTGGTTTTGGAACAACAAAACGGCTGGTTAAAAATTCGCGATCCCATCCTGGGTTGGGTTGCTCAAAATCGGACTCGCAGCAGTTGTGCAAGGGTCGTACAATCAATTGATTTTTTACCCAATCGTAATCAAGCTGTGATCGAGGGGGAAATTATCGGCGGTGGTAGTCATCGTTATACTTTTGAGGGGCAAGCTGGTCAAACTTTAACAGTTGAAAGCCGCAATTCTATTTTTCCACAAATTGTGACTCCCAATGGACAACTCATTGCCAGTGAAACTAATTCTGTAGGCGTTGGCGTTGCCTCTTCAAAGGAGAATCGCTTATCTTGGACAGGACTTCTGCCGAGCACTGGAGAATATACCCTAGAACTCAACTCTAATTTTCGAGGATTTGAGTATGACTTTTGGGTGCAGCTTCAGTGATAGGCAACAGAGCGTAGGAATACGATTGAGCGTTGAGTGTTGTGTTTGACTGGTAACTCATAGCAATCCTCATACCCTGTTAATCACAAATAATCAGGGCGCGATCGCGCCTGCTTGTCTTTAGGCGTAAGCCATGCCGTCAGGCTATTAACCCATCACAAAAAATGTTACATATTATTGCATTTATTCACAAAAACGAGATTTGGATCCCCAAAATCTCCTAACCTGATGATATTGTAATGCCGATATACTGCCAACTAGCAGCGTGCTGGCATCTGAGCCACACCCATAAAATACATTGACGTTCAACAAGGAGATTATAAGGTGGCAATCCCTTTATTAAATTACAAACCCATCAGCCAAAATGTGCGGGTACAAGGATATGAAATCTCGGGTGACGATCAACCGAGAATTTACTCGGCTGAAAATTTACCTTCGGGTTCAGAATGGGATGAAGTAATCTGGGCGGCTTATCGTCAGATTTTTAGCGAACATCAGATTCTGAGATCTAGCCGTCAAACTTATTTGGAATCTCAACTCAAGTTTGGCCAAATTACCGTACGGGATTTTATTCGAGGTTTAGCAACTTCTGAACCTTTCCTCAATCGCAACTTCCAAACCAACAGTAACTATCGCTTTGTTGAGATGTGTGTACAGCGCATCCTCGGACGAGATGTTTACAGTGAGCGGGAAAAAATTGCTTGGTCCATTGTGATTGCGACGAAGGGAGTCCAAGGGTTTATTGACCAGTTGATCAATAGCGATGAATACTTGGAAAATTATGGTTTTGATACAGTTCCTTATCAACGCCGCCGGGTTTTACCCCAACGCAATGAAGGAGAAGCTCCTTTTAACCTGAAAACCCCTCGTTATGGTTCATACCATCGGGGTCAATTAGGTTTCCCTCAGGTCATTTGGCAGACTTCTGTTCGTCGTTTTACTCCTCAGGAAAAACAAGTCAAAGAGGGCAATCCTGCTGGATACTTGGATATGGCACGTGCCGTTGCTCCTGCTGTTAATACTGTGGCTAAGGTTAATCTGAGTAACATTAATATTGACACACAGGTTCCCTATCGCAAATCCTAGACATACAGCCTGGGTATTGAATCCCATTTAAATTCTAGGGGTTATCAGGTGCTCTGGATATAGCAGAAAGCAATCATATTGCTCAATGTGTACTCTGTAGCACTAGATAACCCCAATGTATTGCAATAGTTTTAAACAACTTAATATTTCTCAACTCTCTTTCAAGTATTAGTCTCGCTAATGTAAAGCAAAAATAAGTAATATTGAAAAATGTTTACAAAACTACACTGATTGTGGTATGACTGATACACTTGTTCTCAAGGTAGTTAAATCGCTACCGAATGTACCTTGAAAATTCAAGTCCGCAATATATACTCATTATGACCACAACTTTACAGAAGCGCGAAGGCGCTAACGTTTGGGAACGGTTTTGCAACTGGATCACTTCCACCGATAACCGCCTTTATGTTGGCTGGTTTGGTGTATTAATGATCCCCACCTTGCTAACTGCAACTGTCTGCTTCATCATCGCTTTTATTGCAGCACCCCCCGTTGATATTGACGGTATCCGGGAACCTGTAGCAGGTTCTCTGCTGTATGGTAACAACATCATCTCTGGTGCGGTTGTTCCTTCTTCTAACGCCATTGGTTTACACTTTTATCCCATTTGGGAAGCAGCCTCATTAGATGAGTGGCTGTACAATGGTGGCCCCTACCAGCTCATTATCTTCCACTTCTTCATTGGCATCTGCTGCTATATGGGTCGTCAGTGGGAACTGAGCTATCGCTTAGGGATGCGTCCTTGGATCTGCGTCGCTTACTCAGCGCCCCTCTCGGCTGCAACGGCGGTATTCTTGATCTACCCGATTGGTCAAGGATCATTCTCCGACGGTATGCCTCTGGGTATCAGCGGAACCTTCAACTTTATGATTGTGTTCCAGGCTGAGCATAATATCCTGATGCACCCTTTCCATATGTTAGGTGTTGCTGGGGTATTTGGCGGAGCACTCTTCAGTGCAATGCATGGTTCTTTGGTAACCAGTTCCTTAGTGCGTGAAACCACTGAAAGTGAGTCTCTAAACTACGGTTACAAATTTGGTCAAGAAGAAGAAACCTACAACATCGTTGCAGCCCATGGCTACTTTGGTCGTTTAATCTTCCAATATGCCAGCTTCAACAACTCTCGTAGCTTGCACTTCTTACTGGGTGCATGGCCAGTAGTCGGAATCTGGTTTACTGCTTTAGGTGTTTCTACCATGGCATTTAACCTGAACGGATTTAACTTTAACCAATCTGTTCTAGATTCCAGCGGTCGAGTGATTAACACCTGGGCTGATGTGATCAACCGCGCTAACTTAGGTATGGAAGTAATGCACGAGCGTAACGCTCACAACTTCCCCTTAGACTTAGCTGCTGTGGAATCAGCTCCTGCAATCAAAGGTTAATCTTTGTAAGATAGATAATTAAAACGCTCTCCTACGGGGGGGCGTTTTTTATTGAAATCAATTTATATAAGCTGGGGTTATATATACAATAAGTAACAATATTGTCAAAACCCTTTACAAAGCGTTACAAAGTAGACTATATTATTAACAACGGCAAGCAAATAAGTTTGCCTGGCACCTTGAAAATTACATAGCAATCATACTCACATATGACCACCACCTTACAACAGCGCTCAAGCGCCAACGTCTGGTCACGGTTTTGTAATTGGGTAACATCCACCAACAACCGTTTATACATCGGTTGGTTCGGTGTATTAATGATCCCCACATTATTAACCGCGACAATCTGTTTCATCGTTGCATTTGTTGCAGCACCCCCCGTTGACATCGACGGAATTCGTGAACCTGTAGCTGGTTCATTAATGTATGGAAACAACATCATCTCTGGTGCAGTTGTTCCTTCATCTAATGCAATTG
>CAYNXM010000403.1:0-3650 GCA_964401105.1 uncultured Lyngbya sp.
GAGGGAAATGGAAACAGCCTGTCAGGTCGGTCTGCCGGGGGAGAAATCCTAGGTAAGTGGCGTGGGGCAGGAACGCTCAATTGTGAAGTTGAGAAGCCCGCGCTGTACCCCTAGGGTCAGCGTCGGGAGTACGTCACAAAACTATATTTCTACTCAAACCATACTACCGAATGACTCAATCGTTCATGGATGAAATATAACCCGTTCTATAAATATGGATAAAATACGGCAGAAAATTAAAATTACCTATATCTTTACCCACCATATTCGTTGGGTTCCCTTTGAATTAGTAGCCAAACACATCGATAAAAGTCAGTTTGCAATTGACTATGTCATTCTCAATCAAGAAGACCCGATTATTTCATTTCTAAACCAGCTTAATATTCCTTGCACAGTTACTTCTTATGGAGATTATAGTAATACGCCAGAAGTCGTTAAATTTCTCTATGAACACTTGATCAAAAATCAGACCGATATTGTTCAAACCCATTGGTTTGCGGGAAGTTTAGCGGGAATGCAAGCCGCCTATTACGCCCAGGTTCCTGTCCGAATTTTCCATAGGGAGCATCCTTCAATTAAATACTATACACGCCATGCTCCCAGCAAGCATCGCTTAATCTGGGACTGTGCCACCAATATTATTAGTGCGACTAACTCATGCAAACAAGGCATGATAGAAGATGGCATCCCCGAGCAGAAGATAACGGTCATACCAACAGGATTTGATGCCAGTGAGTTTAAGAATGTAGATTCTACACGTATTGATCGATTGCGATCTAAGTATTTACCCCATCATCATGGCCCTATTATTGGTGTTGCTGCGAGATATGTTAAATGGAAGGGGGTTGAATACGCGATAGAAGCACACAAAAAAGTTCTGGAAACTTATCCCAATGCAATTTTAGTTCTTTCAGGAAACCATATAAATCGTGCTGAATTAGAGGAAAAAATGCGTAATGCCCGCAAAGAAGATATTGTTGCACCTCAATATCAAGATATTATCAGTATCACAGAAAAGTTATCTCAATTACCCGATCATAGCTATATTGAAATTCCATTTGAAGAAGATCTTTTTGCTTTGTTCCGACTATTTGATGTGTTTGTCCATGTGCCGACTGATTCTATTCAAGAAACATTTGGCCAAGTCTATGTAGAAGCAATGTTTTCTAAAGTTCCGTCTGTGATTACACTGGCAGGGAGTGCTTTGGATCATGCTGTACATAAAGAAAATGCCTGGGTGGTTGATTACAAAAATAGTGACCAAATTACCCAGGGTATATTAGCACTTTTAGGTGATTCTGTCCTCAGAGAGAATATCATTGACAACGCTTTCTGGTGCGCCCAACAATACGATATTAAGAATCACATCCAACGGCTTGAGGAATTCTATGTGTCTGAGTTTCAAAACAGAACGAACTCAACAGTTTAGATTTTAATCCCAAGGCGAACTTCCTTATCAATGCGTTTCAGCATTGGCGCTGGTACTTGCTGAAAATATTCATCTGTGGCTTTACGCGACCCAGCCCAAGCACCATAATCATCAATGATGAGAACACCTCCTATCGAAAGCAGAGGGTAGAGATGCTGAAATTCAGCGGCTGTAGACTCGTACCAATCCGTATCTAGACGCAGAATAGAAATAGCTTCAGGTTTGGTTGTCTTCAACGTTTCCACAATATCTCCTTGCACAAACTCAATCTCAAACTCAAAATTATGTTCCGAGAAAGTAGCTTGAACTTCTTCGAGTAAAGCGTAGCACCAACCAATATCATCCGAATATTTCTCCATCATCTCAAAGCCGACATTTCCCCGTTTATCCACATCAACTTCAGTGGGTGCTGTCATACCTTGAAACGTGTCATACAGGTACAGCTTCCGATTATTGACGTTTCGCGCTTTCATAATCAAAGCTGCCAGTAACGCGCTTCCGCCTCTCCAAACGCCGCACTCGACAATATCACCCGGTATGTTGCGATCGAGGATGTAGTTCGTTGCGCTATAAAGTGCAAACAGTGCCTCTTTACTGGTCATTGTATAAGGCAAGACTTGCTCAAACAAATCTAGGAATACTGGGTCTTTATCAATATCGGGTGTGACCTGATCTGTGATAGTGGTTTGATGCTTGGTAGAGAAAACAATCGTGCGTTCGATAGTCATAACAATCAAAGGTGGTAATAGTTTGGCAGGACAAAAGTTCTAAAGCACTAATAATTGATGAATAAATTATCACTCTATATCTTAATTCCCAGACGAACTTCCTTATCAACCCGTGTTAGCATCGGCTTGGGAACTTCACGGAAGTAGTCATCCGTTGCCTTACGTGCTCCCGCCCAAACACCATAGTCATCAATAATCAGAACCCCCGCAGTCGAGAGTCGAGGGTAAAGCAGCTCAAACTCAAGAGCCGTTGATTCATACCAATCGGTATCAAGACGCAAAACAGCTATCGTTTCGGGTTGAGTGGTTTTCAGGGTTTCCATCACATCCCCTTGCACAAACTCAATCTCAAACTCAAAGTTATGGTCTGAGAACGCTTTTTGCACATCTTCCAGTGAAGCATAGCACCAGCCAACATCATCCCCATATTGCTCCATCATTTCTAAGCCAGTCCGTCCATATTTATCTACATCAAACTCGGTAGGGGCTGGCATTCCCTCAAAGGTGTCATACAGATACAACTTCCGATTCTTAACGCCTCGCATTTTGAGAACCAGAGCAGCCAATAATGCGCTTCCGCCTCGCCAAACGCCGCACTCCACAATATCACCGGGTATGTTGCGATCTAGGACATAGTTCATCGCCGTATAGAGGGCAAACAGTGCCTCGACACTGGTCATTGTATAGGGTTTGACCTGCTCAAATAACTCCATGAACACCGAATCTTTGCCAATATCCGGCGTGATCGTATCTTTCATGGTGACTTGATGCTTAGTGGAAAAAACAATCAGGCGATCGCCAGTAATATTCAGATTCATAATGATTGATGGGAGAATAGTAGACCAGATCGAAACTGCAAAACCTCAACAATTGTAAGTTATTAGGGGATTGATCGGTGACATTTTTTACTCAGTATCAGATGATTGAGAACAACGCTGAATAATCAACCGCTCTAATAAACCTACCTAAATCTACTCATGAGTAAATTTAGAGTTATTTTCTTGCTTCACCGTAGCAGTGTCGGCACTGGCTACTCCACAAGCTGACACGGCAGAGCTTGCCGCCAAAGACTTCAAATTTATAGCTGCATTTAAGTCTCTTTCAATTTCAACTCCGCAGTACCCGCAATTAAAAACTCGCTGATTTAAACTCAATTTCTCTTTTTTCTGACCACAATTAGAGCAAGTTTTTGAGCTGGCAAACCATCTATCGGCAATTATCAGTTCAGACCCATACAACTGACATTTATATTCAAGTTGCCGTCTAAACTCGTAAAAACCCATGTCTTGAACGGCTTTTGCCAGTTTTCTATTAGCCAACATTCCTGATACGTTTAAATCCTCAATCACCACCTGGCTGTGGTTCTTAGCCAAATATGTTGTGAGCTTGTGTAATGTATTTTTGCGAATATTAGCAATGCTTTGATGCAGCTTGGCTATTTTTTTTTGAGCTTTCTGCCAATTGTGAGATCCTTTCTCCTTATGGCGGCTCAA
>CAYNXM010000404.1:0-11569 GCA_964401105.1 uncultured Lyngbya sp.
AGGGCTGGAACACAGGGTTTTCTGGTCGTTTCGCGTGAGCAACCTTATTCAGTTTTCTAGGTGCGGATGAGGTGTTTTGTCGGCATTGGGTATGACGCTTGACGCAGGAGTTTCACCGTTCAGATGTTTGCTCCGATTGCGAATTGTCGGCGACCGTTTTGCTAACTTGAGCCAATGCTAGCATCAACTAGCATCTTAAAGCAACTAAAAGAGTCTAAGGTTTTCTGTTTGAATAGAAGAGACACTTATAGAAGATTTATGCCTAAACGTATCTCTGTCGATATCGAAGACTTTGAAGCAGATTTAGAACGGTTGGCAGAGCGTAACTACCGTAAAGTCGCGCAGGAAGCCAGACGTATTCTTGAGCAGGGAGTCAAAGCCGAAATCGCCGCACTTGAAGAAGCCGCAGATGAGTCCCCCTCTGGAGATTTCCTGAGAGCGCTTGCCCGAAAAAAGCCTTTAACCAATGGAGAATTGGTGAAGTTGGCGCATCAATTGAATATCTCGGCAGAAATTCTGGAGTCCATCCGTGACTGTTATATGCGGGAGATGGAAAATGCTAAAAAGGCTTAGCCCTAGCTGGGAGCTTGAATACGATTAAATAGCTTTAACTTGTTGTACAGTACACTCACAAAGGACAAACGAGTCCTGTCCAGACCGTGCTGGATATGCGAGATTTATTGAAAAAATCAGAAATAAGCGGTGATAGTGACAGAAATAGCAGGAGTTTCATCTCTCGGATGTTATCTCCAATTGCTTGCAATCTGTTCGTATCAACTTGTCAATTATTGTACTGTACAAGTATTTAAACTGTCAAACATTTAACTCGTAGAATTGGAAAAAGGTCAGGTAATTAGGCAAGATAGTAAAGAAATACTTTATAACTTGGAAGTGAATGGCGCGATCCAAAGCTGGCTATCAGCAACTCACCGTATATCTTGAAAAGGCGATCCATCAGGCATTCAAGAAAATGTCTGTAGATCAAGAGTTTAATATGTCAGATTGGGTTGCTGAGCGTGTAGAGAAGGCTGTTATTGAAGCAGGATTTTATGAGCCATATAGCAAACCGATAAATGATTATGCCAATCTTGCAGAAGTTGTTCGAGAGCGACGGCGAGTTTTGGAGAGAAAATCAAGGATCTCTCGTGAAGTTTTGCAATTAATGGCAGCAGGGGAGCGCCCTACCGAAGTTGACTTACTACGTTTGGGAATGGCTTTAGAGTTAAAGCATGAAGAACTTGAGAGTCTTGTTGAACGCTCGTTTCCTGATGAACAGAAGACTCAGAAAGCTTGAAATTTTTCAAAAAGCCTCTTAGTGACTGCGAACTGGCTTTGCTGGCAGAGAAGCTGAATATAGACCAGCGCCGTTTAACGAGAGCAAGAGACGAAAGCAGACTTGTTATTTTTAAAGAGGATAAAGATAACGTTACGCCCGAACATCATTAAATACTGGAAATGGCTAATCGAGAGCATCTAGAAATACTAAAACAAGGAGTTGAAACCTGGAATCAATGGAGAGAAGAAAATCCAAAAATCAGACCTGACCTTAGGGGAGCAAGCCTCAGTGGATTTGACCTCAGTGGATTTGACCTTAGAGAAGCTAACCTCAATGCATCTAACCTTGGTAGAGTTATGATGACCCGATTTGACATTTTTGACATTATTAGACATGAGCTCATTGGACATGACATCATTAGAACTAGCGTGATCGAGTCTGATATCATTAGAACTGACCTCACTAAAGCCGACCTCACTGGAGCTGATCTCAGAAACGCTGATCTCAGAAAAGCTTACCTCAGAAAAGCCAACCTCAGTGGAGCCAACCTCAGTGGAACTGACCTCAGTCGAGTCCAAATGTTAGGTACACATCTTGAAAAAGCAACACTCACAGGAGCTTGCATACAAGACTGGAATACCAACACCCAAACCAATTTTAAAAATATAAAGTGCGATTATATTTTCCTAAAATCAATTTGGAATGAACAAGAAAAAAAATATATATTTATTGATCGCCAACCTCACCAAAAAGATAAAATATTTGAATTAGGAGATTTTGAAAAACTTGTTGTTAAATCGCAAGAAACCATTGACTTGATCTTTCGCAATGGAATTGACTGGCAAGCTTTCTTAAATTCCTATGAACAACTAAAAGTTGAAGCAGGTGGAGACTTTTTACCCATCGAAGCAATTGAAAATAAGGGAAATGGGACTTTTATTGTTCGGATTCAAGCACCCCCTGAACTGGATAAAGGAAAAATTCAGAAATCTTTTGAAGCAAAGTATAAAAGAGCTTTAAAAATTAAGGAACAGCAATATCGTGAAAAGTTAAATGCTAAGGATAGAGAAATAGAAATTTATAAAGAGCAAAACGCAAATCTTAATAACTTAGCTATAATATTGGCAAATCAACCTATAACATTTAATAACATGAACAGTAATGAGCCGAGAAATGAAACACACAACAGTACTTTCAACGCTCCTGTGAGTGGTTATGCAAATGTGATGAGAGACAACAGCAAAATCGAAGCAAACCAGTACAATTACTCATCTGAAGAAAAGCAGTCCTTAGCTGAAGCAGCAGCAGAAATCCAAGAACTTCTCAATCAATTATCAGAAACTTACTCTAATCCTGAAGAAGCGAAACAGAAAACGGCTGAAGAACTTGCCACAAAAGCAAGACAAAATCCTTCATTCAAAGAAATTTTAAAGAATCTAGGAAAGTTTGTTGGTAGCAAAGCAGGTGAAACAGCAATCACCGAAAGCGTTAAACAGCTAGTACCCATTGCCCTCGCATTACTTGTATAACATTAAATAGCAATGGTTATGTCTAAAACAGAACCTACACCTGAAATGCATAGCAGCACTTTTGATGCGCCTACAAGTGGTCATGCAAATGTAATGAGGGACAATAGTAAGATTGAATCAAATCAACACAATCAAACAATCGATCAACAGGAAAATAACAGTCAATCCATCAAAGGAAATGAAAACTACACCACCCAAGGCAACAATAGCAAAACACTGCAAGGTGAAAATAATACACAAATTATACAAGAAACTAATATATCAATTGATAATATTAAAATAGAAGTTCATCAAGATGAGACAAAATCAAAGGTAAAAAAAGAAAGTACAAAGCTTTACTTTCTCATAGATGGAGAAATTGATCAGAAAAATGCAGCTACATTGAAAGCAATCGAACAACTATTGAAAACAAAAGGCAATAACGTATCAATACAAATAGTTGATATTGATGAAGGAAGTTTGAAGTTTACCTTACAAGGTTCTAAAGAAGGTTTAGAACAACTAGAAACACTATTCAAGAATGGAGAACTTCAAGAACTATATGGAGTTCCAATAGAAGATATTAGCTTTACAGAACCAAATCAAGAGAAGCTAGCACTCACAATTGCTGGAGACATTTCATATACTGACGTAGCAAAACTCAAATCCGCAATCACTGGAACTAGCGAAAAAGAATTATTAATCCGTAAAATTAGAGAAAATCAAGGCAATAAAAAACTAAACCTCATTGGAGCTAACCTCATTGCAGCCAACCTCAGTCGAGCCAACCTCATTGCAGCCAACCTCAGTGATGCTAACCTCATTGCAGCCAACCTCAGTCGAGCCAACCTCAGTGATGCTAACCTTAATGGAGCCGACCTCATTGCAGCCAACCTCAGTGATGCTAACCTCATTGCAGCCAACCTCAGTCGAGCCAACCTCAGTCGAGCCAACTTCAGGGGAGCCATCATCAACGAAAACACAAAGTTAGACGACAAATGGAAACTAACTTGGCAAATTCTTAACCAAGGAATCAAAGAACTCAATCTCAGGGGAGCCAACCTCATTGCAGCCAACCTCAGAGCAGCCGACTTCAGGGGAGCCAGCCTCATAGAAGCCGACCTCAGTATAGCCAGCCTCATAGAAGCCAACCTCAGGGGAGCCAGCCTCATAGAAGCCGACCTCAGTATAGCCAACCTCATAGAAGCCGACCTCAGGGGAGCCAACCTCAGGGGAGCCAACCTCAGTGATGCCAACCTCAGTGATGCCAACCTCATAGAAGCTGACCTAAGGGGAGCCAACCTCATAAGAGCCAACCTGAGAAATAGCAATGTAAGAAGTACAAAATTTAGCAGCAACAGCTTGGGAATAAGTGAAAAGCTAAAACAAAAACTCATCAGCAGAGGAGCCATTTTTGAAGACTATCTTGACAGTCCTGTAACTTTAGTACCAACAAGACGCTAAAGGGTCAAACTTCAGGTCTTTCTGACTGATAAACTCCACCTTCTATTCGACAGAAAATCAAAAATTAGCTGTTAATGATAGCAATGTGGTGCTTTTCAACAATTACGCCGCCTGTTCTATTTTATCTGTTACTAACTCTTGTGGTTGTGAAGAAAGCAAATCCATCAGACTTTTACCCATTGCACGCGCTACAGATACCGGAACAGCATTACCAATCTGACGCATCGCTTCCCCCCAAGCCCCATGTATTTGGAAAGACCCTGGAAAACTCTGAATGAGCTTAGCCTCATGAACCGTGAGATATCGAATCGAATCATCAGCATACCGGATCATATTCTCTCCACCCGGAACGCCATGAGCGCCTGCCTTGATGGTCTTAGAGGGTAAATCAAACAGACTGCCTGTATGTCCCGGATAACTCCTGGCTCCATCTCGAAATTGATGGTCATCTATGCCGTGTTGAGTTTTTGGATCGGGTAGCGCCGCCAATACATCTCGCATCGTCACCCAGGGTTTTCCATCTGGAGGAAATAAACCAAACCTGTCTTTGACTTTCTGAATCTTTCCCATGAAGTGAGATGTGTGATGATACTGTAGCGGTCGGGATAAACCATGCCTTTGCCAATATTCACCCGATACATACTGTTCCCAAAGCAGTCGCTCCAGGTTATGCGCTCCCACTGGAAAATTCCACTCTCCTGCAATATCGGCACGAATTCCGACAATAATTACTCGCTCACGAGTTTGGGGAACGCCATAATCAGCAGCATTGATGAGCTTGAAATCAACCCGATAATCTGGAGGTGTTTGCGGACAGGCCGATAAAAGGCGCAGTTGTTGAAGATGTTCTCGCCAGTCTCTACCGCTATGATTTTCACAATCAGAATATTGCAGGCGTTTTAAAATATACTCAAAGTAATCAGAGAACGATGAACGTAAAAGTCCTTTAACATTCTCAAAAATGAAAGCTTTTGGTTTTAATTCTTTGATAGCTTTAATGGCATCAGGAAACATATCCCTCTGGTCGTTTGAGGCTTGATGCTTGCCACCCAGGGAGAAGGGTTGGCATGGTGGCCCGCCAGCTACGATATCTACACAGCCTACATTGGCAAAATTATAATCACGTATATCCCCTTCAAATACGCGCTCAGCATCAAAGTTATTTCTTAAAGTGGTACAGGCATCTCGGTTAAATTCCACAAAGGCAATATGTTCAAAGCCTTCTATTTCAAGACCTTTTGCCAACCCGCCAGCACCGGAAAACAGTTCAAGGGATTTCATGCTTCATCTCCCAAGGAAGCAAGATGTTTTGCTATTCTGACTAAGATGTCGGCCTTGCTTTTTGGAGTTCCTGTGCATTTTTCCGCCCATTCTCGTCCAGGGTGAATCACATCCCAATCTGATTTGGCTTGATTAAAGCGTCCTTTGCCGGGTGTGTGGTTACCAAATCCATCTAAAGCAGAATTCCAGAGTGGTCTATTCAGTTTAATCAAAGCAGCCTCGATTGTGCCAATCATGTCAGAGCTAGCGGCTTCAAAAATGACAAAACGACAGGAAAAGTCCTGAATGTCTATGCCATCAACTTTATCAATATTGCGGCTATGTTCCCGAATACGAGAATACAGTTCTGCGGATGTGGTTGCTGTCTCATAAGAAACCCTGGACTGTCTCCATCCTTTTGGAACCGCCTTTCCGACGTAAATTGGATATTTGTAAGCCAATCTGTTCAGTTCTGAATAACGACGATAAATTTCACTGTTTCCAGTGTAATACAGCGCATATACCCCAGTGCCAAGAAACCGTTCCTGCAAGGGAAGTGGATGTACAGGTGTACCATTGAAGAAGCGGATAGCGTCTTTGACGAGTTCTATAAACTCTTCGCTGTGGTAAATGTGTTTGCGGCGGTCAAAGGGTTGTCTCTGCATCCTGGTCAATGATTCAATAACCTTATTATTGTAAGGGTTAAGATTTTTGATAATTTTCCTACTCGCTATGAGTAGCAAGTATTGATGGCAAAGCATCTATTTCAAGGTCTAAATATTGCGGGTTATTGCGGATTATTGTGGCATACCCATTGAGCGATAATGTTTTTTGGATTTGGTTTTTGCATAGAAAAAGAAGGCTTTTTGATATTGAGAGGGTGTTATTTGAGATTGCAAAAAATGGTCTTCATTTTCTGTCTTGAATGGGTCAGGTGTTGCAGGCTGTAAAGGTTTAGCATCCAAATCACAACAGCAGGTATAAAATAGTCAACAGAGCGAGGAATTGAGCCATGAGTGTTGTTATCCCCGATGAAATTTTAATCGCAACTCGCATGAGTGACACTGAAATGCGTCAAGAAATTGCGGTGATGCTTTTTCAGAGGGAAAAGCTGACTCTAGCCCAAGCCAGCCAATTTGCAGGGATGCACCGCGTAGCTTTTCAGCACATACTAGCTAGTCGTCGCATTCCAGTACATTATGGGGTAGAAGATTTTGAGCAAGACCTTCAAACCCTGCGGGAGATGGGGAGATTGTGATTATTGTGAGCGATACTTCACCCCTCAATAATCTGGCAGCCGTCGATCAGCTTTATCTTCTGTACCAACTGTATGGAACTGTTTTTATTCCTGAAGCCGTTTACAGAGAACTAACTGAACCTTCTAGTCCTGTTTCCGGTGCAACTGAAGTACAAACCTTTGATTGGATTCAAACTTGTACTGTTAATGACCGCACCCTGGTTGAAGCACTGAGCAACGAACTTGATATTGGAGAAGCGGAGGCAATTGCTTTAGCTGTCGAAACTCAAGCGCAACAAGTCTTGATTGATGAACGTCGGGGTCGGCTAGTAGCAGCGAGACTCAACCTTCGATACATTGGTATTCTAGGAATCTTGGTTGAAGCCAAAAGTCAAGGCTTGATTACGGAGGTTAAACCTGTGTTGGATGCTTTAATTAACAATGCTGGATTTTGGGTAGCAGAGGCTTTATACAATCGGGTTTTAAGACAGGTTAATGAACTTAATAAAGAGGGTTAAACTGCCCGTTTTTTGTCAATAAATAATTCAGGTAAAAATTTATTTTGGCTGACTGCTATAATTATGGATAATGTTAGTGCTTGTTGAACAATAATCTCTTTTATCAATAAAAATAAAAGGGTTTAGAGTGATTACAAATCTGTTGGTAATTAATGATGGAACTTCAATCTAGTGAATTATCTAAACATTTAAAAAGCTATCGGGCTCCAGATTCTCATTCCCGTTCTATTGAGCCATCAAGTCCACACAAACTTCAGCAAAAACAACGGTTAGAAAAAACCGCTAAAATATTGCATAAAATTCAACCGAGACTGCTTTCTCGCTATTTGAATTGGTATATTGCCATTGAATCGGAGACGGGCGTGTATTTCCTAGATTCAACTTATACGGGTATATTTCTCCGCAGTAAAATCTATTTCCCAAAAAGTAAACTGAGTATTTATCAACTCAATTCTTCAAATTATATGGGAAAGATTTAATTAATGATTCGAGGTCAAATTACTGAAAAAGGCATTTACTTTGAGATTGAGTTAGTTACTGCCGAGGGCGAGGAAATTCCAGTTGATGTTTTATTTGATTCTGGGTTTACCTCTGGGATTTTAGCGGTTCATTCTCAGGATATTGAAGCTTTAGGATGGGAAAATTTAGAGCAAGATTTAGCAATTCCGACCGCAGGGGGTTTGAGTCAATTTACAGCCTATCGAGGTCAAGTGATTATTGATGGTCAGCAGTTAACTCTACCTATTTTAGCAGGAGATTTGCCGGATGAAGATAGAGTTTTATTGGGATATCGGATTCTCGACCTGTTTGATTTAACGTTAGATACCCACAATCAAATTGCCATTTTAAACTTTAAAGGTTAATTGTTTCAAGTTTAATTACCAGTAAGCTGTTCGACATTTAAACTGTGATATGTCTGTTCCCTTTTTCCTATTATATGTTGACTTTCAGAGATTTAGGTATCCCAATCTGAATGCATAACAGCTTATTAGAGCAGGTAAGGTAACTAATCGAACAGCCGCAGATTGTTTGAATAACTCTTGCCGTCGGTTTTATCAGTTCATGCCCAATGATGTTATGCGATTTGCCCAAGGCTGTCTCCACTAGATGATGTCAACCAACAGCCTTGTGAAAGGAAACCCAACTGAAGCCTAAAACCCCAGCTTCTGAATAGCCCGTCGTTTCGTCTCCTCACCCCGTCTATCATATTTAGCCGTAGTCACAGGACTGGCATGACCTGCAAGTTTCTGAACCGTAACGATATCCACCCCCGCATCTAACAAATCACTACAAAACGTTCTTCTAAAATCATGGGGACTAAAAGACTCAACCCCCGCTTGAGAAGCCCGTTTCTTTAAGATCCGCCAAACCGCATCTGAATTCATCGGTCTATCCAGTTGTAACGAACCCCCCTTCCAAATCCGACATAACAGCGGCCCCGGCGCATTCCCTCTAACCTTCAACCACTTCTCTAAACAAATTATCGCCTCCCCACTCAAATAGACTGTCCGTCCTTTCCCTCGTTTTCCCCGGCGCACCACTAACGACTCATTGCTAGAATTCCAGTCCCGTAACTCCAACTTCACCAACTCAGAACGCCGTAACCCCGTCCCTCTGAGAATGGCAATCAATGCTTTATCCCGCAAATCCATTGCACTGTCTGAATGACACGTCTCCAATAACGATGTAATTTCTTCCGGGGAAAGAGATCGCCCCCGATCTTCCGACTCCCCCTCAATATTAGGAAAATCAATTGCCTTGTTATAACTATCCCCATCCATACCATTTAGTTTGTACGCTTCCTTCAACACTCTTCTCAACGCCGATAACATCTTATTCGCCGTCACCGGGGCAAACTTTCTCATCAATGCCACCCGCACCGCAGCCGTATGGTGATAACGCAGCTTCGTCCAATCTAACGTCAACGCATCACATTCTCCTCCGGTCAATAGACCCGCAATCGTATTAAGCGCATAACGAATCGTGCGGGTAGACCCCGACCCTAACCCCGATAAATAGACCGCCGCCGGATGTTGCGTCAAAGGAATTGGTTCCCTTAACTTCAGAGAATCCGGCTGCTGCAGAGAGTTAAGTTGAACAGACATTACACGCTCAAGAAGACATTCTCACGTCTAATTATTTCATACATTAGGGCCGGGAAATTTTCAACTGTAGGTTCGCGCATAAGTTGAAAATGTCGCGCATAAGTTGAAAATGTCGCGCATAAAGTGAAAATTTGTTGCAGATAAAGTGAAAATGGGTAGAAAGTATATTAAACTACCTTCATTCTAATAACTTATAGGTGTAAAAAGTTGAAGGTAGCTGGGGCTAGAAGAATCACAAATAGTGGGTCGCGTAAAGTCATTGGCAAGTTTCCTAGTTTGACTCAGGAATGCTACTGTAGGCGTGGGAATCGACTATTGAGCGAGATTTAATCTATTTATTAGAGATTGACCCGGCAGTGAAGTTTTATAAAAGTCAACCATTTAAGTTGACTTACTCTCATGCCGGTAAAACCAGAACTTATACCCCTGATTTTTGGGTAATTAGACCTCAATGTCAACAGGTTATAGAAGTCAAGCCAGAAAGTAAAGTTAAAGATTCTTCCTGCGTTGAATTGTGGAGGCATATTATCCCTCTATGTAGAGATATGGATATGGAGTTTGTGGTTGTTACCGATGTGATGATTAGGAAGCAACCGCAGTTAGATAATATAAAGTTGCTTTACAAGTATGCTCGTAATCCATTGAGCCTACAACAAATAATTGAATGTCAGCGTTATTTTAAATATAAAAGCCCAACTCCTTTAAAGATGGCGTTAAGTGAATTAAAGCCAAAAGGAATATCTTTAAATAATATATTTAAGCTTCTGTACGTTGGCATTATTTCTACAGATTTAATGCACAAGATTGATATGGAAAGCCTAATTCAGCTATCTCCACTTAAAAATGATATTACAACTTTAATTACCTAATCAATGAAAAAACTTCAATTCAAAAAAGGACTGCATTTTTGGTTGCAAGGTCGTGAATACGTTATTGAGCGGTGTTTAACAGGAGATAAATTTCAGATTTGTTGTGTTTTAACTTCTGTCAATTCAACAATTAAATATTCTACTTTAATTAACTTTTTGTTCTTAGGAGAGTTAGAAATTAAGGCGATATATCAAGAAAATGAAAAAGGCAAAAACTTTGATTGCACTCAAGTAGATTTTACTCAGATAGATTCAAAGCTTAGAGAGGAAGCTAAAAGAAAATATAGCTATGTAAGTTACTTTTTATCATTAGATTTGCCTTGTAAAACGGAAGCCTCTCTTCAACCCATTATTGAAGAAGTTGCGCTTAAAATCAATGACTCTAAACCGCCTTCTTGGCTAACACTTTACCGTTGGCTTTCTACTTATGAAGCAGCAGGTTATGACATTCGTGCATTAGTTCCCAAACATAAGGGTAAAGGGAATTATTCTTCCAAGCTTCATTCCCATGTTTTGAAGACTATTGAGCAAGCTATTAAATCCATTTATTTGACTCGCTCAAGACCTGATGTAGCTGATGTTTATGAAGAAGTTTTACGACTCCTAATTCATGTTTAGGAGCATCGAGCAGCTATAGGTATGGCAAGTTTGAAAATTCCACACCGCTCAACTATTTACAGATTTGTCTCTAAATTAGAGCCAGAAGTAGTAGCTGCATCTCGTTATGGAAAGAGAATAGCGGATCAAATGTATAGTCCAGTGCTTAAAGGTCCACGCCCGATACGTCCCTTAGAAAGAGTTGAAATTGACCACACCAAACTGCCGCTATTTGTTGTAGATACGCAAACTCGGATGCCGATTGGAACTCCTTGGTTAACTTCTGCCGTGGATAAATATTCAGGGATGACTCTGGGTTATTATGCTAGTTTTGAACCACCAAGTTACTTATCAGTCATGCAGTGTTTACTGCACGCTATTCGCCCTAAAAATTATCTCCATTCCGAGTACCCGAATGTAAAAAACACTTGGGACACTTATGGACTACCAGAAGTAATTGTAGTAGACAATGGCAAAGAGTTTTACAGCACTCACTTTGAAGATGCCTGTCTGCAATTAGGAATCACAATTCAATATTGTCCTCCAAAAATGCCTTGGTACAAAAGTACAATTGAGAGATATTTTGGGGCTTTAAATAGTCAATTGCTAAGTGATAAGCCGGGTAAAAAGTTCCCTAATTTTCTTCAAAAGTGCGATTATGACCCCATTAAAAATGCAGTAATTTCTTTTGAGGCTCTACAAGAAATTCTACATATTTTTATCGTTGATGTTCAT
>CAYNXM010000405.1:0-11889 GCA_964401105.1 uncultured Lyngbya sp.
GAAGGCTCTAAGTACGGTCGGGCAGACCGGATCTTTAAAGCTTGGGGAGTTTGAACCGCTTTTAATGTTGGAGCAATCCTGCATTGGAAAGTTCGATCTGTGAACCAAGAATCCCCGTCTTTTTAAAGCGGGGAGTGTCAAATTTAATTTCTCTATAATTTGCTTTTGTAAGTTAGCTTGAGTCTCGATCATGGTCAGCACAGTAATAAGATTATTATTGCTATCAATCACAATCGGTTCTGGACTAAAAATTTCAACCACTTGATAAACCCGTGGATTAGGAGTAAAGTTTAAATGACTCATGCGTTTAATATGAGCCTTAAATTCTTCGGTTTGTTGTGAAGCTTCTAATGCCTCTTTGCTTTGCCAATGGGCGTAATTAAATACTCGACTACCGACTAAACTGCGATGAAAGCTAGCAGCTATTGCAGCATTCATTTGATCGCCATATTGCTCAATTTCTTGAACTTCAATTTCAGCAAATTCTTGTTGATCCTCAGGTGCAACGGAAAAATAGTTAATCATTGTTACATAATCAACCTCTTGAGATAAATAAATAGTTGGCATTTCAAACTCCTTGAAATGATTGAATCAGTAGTTTAAGAGCGTCCAGACTCAGAGTTGACAAAGCGACAAACTGGTTTTTGTCCACTCCAAAATAAACAACCGAGTACTGTTAAAATCATTCCAACAATACCATAAGTCATGGCTAAACCAAAACGACTATTTAGCGGTTGAGTCACAATAGGAGAGAGAAATTGCCCTAAAAACATAAAGGTTGTTAATCCTCCTAATGCTCGTCCTCGTAAGAGATTTGAGACTTCTTTTGATAGCCAAACACTTAGATTTGGCATGATTAAACCTATCCCTATACCGGTAATGACTAATCCCACACAAATCGTAGGATAATTGTTTGCTAAACCGATTGTTATATTGCCGACTCCCATGAGGACAAAACCCAGAGCCAGGATAACAATAAAACTGAGGCACTGCTTGATTTTACCATAAGTCATAGAAGCCAGCGCACTAAAGAAGGTCATGATTGCGATCGCGAGTCCACTTTGAGAGGCATTTGCTTGGATTAAATTTTTGAGATAAAAGGGGAGTTGTACAGGAACTAGATAAAATGCAATCTGAGCAAATAAAAGCGAGGTATAAATTAAAATTAAAAGCTTTATCGGCAATACAGATAAACTGATATCGGGATTGTTATCATCAGTTTCTTGATTCGATTTAGGTTCATATAAAAAGAAAATAACTAGAGGAAGTAAAATCCAAGCAAAGAGATAAATCAAAAAGGGAAGCCGCCAATATATATCGGCTAAATAACCCCCTAAAGACAGGAAAACAACCCCACCAAATCCCATAAAAGCTGCTTGTAAACCCATGAAATTAGCGCGGGTTTCACCGTGATAATAGTCAGCAATAAGAGTGGTTGCGCTCACCATGACCCCAGCGACTGCAAGACCTAATAAAAACCGCCCAATAAGAATTGTAGATAAGGAGTTTAGTAGAAATCCTGAACCTCCTCCAAAACCATATAAGACGGCTGCACAAATCAGTAAAGGTTTACGTCCAATAGTATCGACAATTTGTCCGGCAATGGGTGAACCCATGACAATCGCTAAAGCCGGTAAAGTTAAAACTAATCTCACCCAAATTTCAGCATTTTCTACTTCGTTAAAATAATTCTGCATCGCCGGTAGCGAAGGTGCGATGGTTGCGCCTGCCATTACCGTTAACATACTGACGAGTAGTAAGGTGATTTTAGTCATTAAATTGGAAGAGGAATGACTCATTAGAGTTAATTGATCGGGAACAATATGTTATTCATGTTATTTTACTGAAGCAATGTTTAAGATACTGGCTATTGATAATGAACTGTTTTATATTACCATTGATGGGCGCTTGTAGATCGGGCAAAATGTCTGGGAAATTTAATGCTGTTATGATCGATCAATACAAAGCATAAAATAACGTGATGCTCAACCAGAATAAGTCTAACAATGACCAAGGTAACTGTTCAGAGTTTTAGAAAAAATTGAGTCATTTAGCAGTACCAAATTTTACTGCAAATCCTCATTGACTGCATTGGGATTAAATACAGCAATATGAACAATTGCATCTCCTTGAGAGACTAACGGATTTTCTTGATTTCCGATCACTAAGCCATCATAAGACGATCGCACTTTCACACTTTCATTACCAAAGGCATCAGAAATTACGCCTATAATTTGCTTTTTCTCAACTTTGCTACCCAGTGCAACAGTTAACATTAAAATGCCGCTTTTTGAGGCTCTTACCCAATGGGTTTTCCTGATTTCTGTTGGAGTCTGTGCTATTGTTGATTCTGACAATACTGGATTTTCATACATTCCTAAATTTGTCATGACTTGTAAGATACCATTGACCCCAATTTGAATCGCCTGACGATCGAATCTCAACGCTTCGCCTGCTTCATAGAGTAAGACCGGAATTCCTTTTTGAGTCGCGGCTTGACGTAAGGAACCATCCCGAACTTGAGAATGAATCATCACGGGTGCGCCAAAGGCTTTGGCACAATTGCAGGTTTGGGGATCGTCTAAATTGGCTCGAATTTGTGGTAAATTAGTCCGGTGAGCCGAAGCAGTATGTAAATCAATCCCATGAGTTGAACGACTGACAATTTCTGTCATGAATAAGTGAGCCAGTCGAGACGCGAGAGAACCTCGCATTGAACCGGGAAAAGAACGATTTAAATCTCGGCGGTCGGGTAAATAACGGGATTGTTCAATAAAGCCAAAAACATTAACAATGGGGACTGCAATGATTGTGCCGCATAACTGTTGAGGGCTAATTTTCTTGAGAACTTGATGAATAATTTCAACCCCGTTAATTTCATCCCCGTGAATAGCAGCACTCAGCCACAGTTTTGGCCCCGGTTGACTGCCATTAATCACAATCACAGGCAGAGAAATCATGGTTTGAGTGGGTAAGCGGGCAACCGGAATTTCAATCTGTTGTTGTTGTCCTGCCGCAACAGTTGTGTCTCCAATTTCAATAGTCATTTATGATTGAGTTATTCGTTATTTAAATAATGATTTTTAAATTAAGCCAAACGACTTAATAATTCACTCCCAACTCGGCGATAATCAGAGGCGGCTTCACGGGCATTATGACTTCTGGCATTAATAATGGGAACACCTTCGAGGGGACAGCGTTCATGGGCTTTGTAAGCCCGAATAAAGTTCTCAAATACAGGAATTCCGGTTTCTCGTAGGGATCTTTGGGCTTCTATGGCATCGGGAAGGCTGCGGGGGTCAACTTTGGTCAAAAGTACAGAATGGGGCACTTGAGCCGGAATAATTGCCCGCTTAACGGTTTCAATTAAAGCGACTAAATCCATCGGTGCAGGTTGACTGGGAAGCACTAAATAATCGGCCAGTTGGATCACGGATAATAAAGCTTCCGATTTTAATGCCGGGGGAGTATCTACTACCACTAAATCTGCATCTTGATGATTTTGTAGTTGCTGCAAATGAGTTGGATCGGTGTGAGACGTAATCTCAAACGGCATTTTTCCCTGATTTGCCCACCAAGACGCGGACTGTTGCGGATCGGTATCAACTAATACCGTAGAAAAGTTTTTAGAGAGGATGGCAGCTAGGTTAATGGCTGTGGTGGTTTTGCCAACCCCTCCTTTACCATTTGCGATCGCTAAAATCTTGGGCATTTCTACGGTTTAATCCAATTCGTTTTCGAGGACTGTGGTAATGGCTTGTTTGGCATTATCACGGAATTCTTGAATATTAACACGGCGTAGTAATGTAATGGCGATTATCATCCCAATCGCTTGAGTCGCAAAGACTAACCCATAGGCTAACGTCGGAATGCTAAACAGACTTCGTCCGATATCCAACACAGCCCCACCTAACACGGTTGCTAATCCTCTTGCCATCGCTTGTGCCAGTCCCCAAGCCCCAATAAAAGTGCCTGCGGTTTCGGCTGCGGTTAAGTCTAGCATCAAATTAATTGCCCCAGCCGTTAAAATCCCTGAACTGAGTCCAAAACCGAGTAAGGAACCTTTTAATAATTCTGGGTTAACGGCTAAACCGGAAATAATAAATAAAACCAAGAAAATGGCTGCGCCAATACAGCCTAATTTAACGGCATTTTTCTTACCAATTCGGGGAATCACTAAAAAGCCTGTTGTGCCAATACCCACTAAAGTTCCCATGCCAAAAAATACATTAAAGCGAGTGGTTTCGGAGACACACAGCCCAAACACTTCGCCCCCAAACGGTTCTAAGACGGCATCCTGCATGAATAAACTAATACTCATCACCAATAGAAAACTAAAAAATAATCCGGTTTGGCGACTGGCGGTTAAAATGCGTAATGCCCGTTTTAAGGTAATTTGATCTTCTCGTTGGGCAACTGTGGAACGGTTTTTGTAGCGAGAAAAGCGTTTTTCGACTCCCAATGTTGCCACTAAACATAGCCCTAAGACAATAGCCGGAACTACAATAAACAAGAAATTAACAGCGGGTTTGAGTTGAGTAATATCTGTGGCGCTGCCGGCGGTTGTAGGATTATAGGATAAAATGTCTGTACCACACAGTTCCGGCTGATCTAAAACAATTGAACTAATAATTGCCCCAATAATAATCCCCACCATCAGCATTGACCAAACAATACTCACCAGCTTAGATCGGTTATCGTCGTCGGAGATATCGAATAATAGGGCAGCAAAGGGGGTTGAACTGGCGCTGAGGGCTAAACCATATAATGCGAAAATCAGGGCGAGTATTGCCGCCCAGCCATAGGTGATAGCATTTAAACCATTGGCTTGTAAACTGCCCCCTAATTGCCATACTACTTGTAAAGCGAGAAAAGAGACAGTTGTAAATAAGGCTGCCCCCAACCACACGTAACCGCTGCGATGAATGCCAAATAGGGGTTTAGCATCGGACATTTGACCAAACCAAACCCGCGCCGGAGAGACAAACTGATGCATGGCAATTGCCCCGGCTGCAATTAGGGCAGGGACTTTTAACTCATCAATCATGATCCGGTTAATCACCCCGAGGGTTAGCAGGGACATGATACCCAAACCCATTTGAAATAAACCCAAACGTAGCATGGTGAACAAACCCACCTTTGGTAAAGGTGGGGAATTGGCGGGGGAAACCGGAGTGGTTAGTGGCGAATCTTCGATAGTCATAAAAAACGTTACAAAATCATAGGGGTGTATGCCTAACAATTTAGGGTAGCAAAAGATGTTGTCTTTGCTGTAATTGGAATCGGATATAGAACAGGAGAAAAATACTACCGATCAATTTGCGCCTGTATTGGGAATTGCAAGGGCTTTCATATTATCTCATCCCCCCACAAAAGCTGAAATGTGATAAGTTGTGATACAATTATTTGCTTTCAAATTAAAATCCGTTTTCTTTTTTAACAATTTTAGTTTATGGAATCTTCAATTTTATCAAATTTCATTCAGGTTCAAACTGCCAATCTTCATTATTTAGAAGCGGGAGATTCTAAGCATCCGCCGCTGATGCTCCTTCATGGCGCAAGCTTTAGCGCTCAAACCTGGAAAGATTTAGGAACCATTAAACGCTTTAGTCAGCAAGGATATCGGGTCATTGCCTTAGATTTACCGGGTTATGGTAAATCGGATAGAATTTCTACATATCAAGCTGAGGTACTTCCTAAATTCTTTGAAAAACTGAATTTAACCGGAGCCATTTTAGTTTCTCCTTCCATGAGTGGAACTTATAGTTTACCCTTTTTAGTAGACCATACAGAACAGCTTCAAGGATTTGTTGCGGTTGCCCCTGTCGGAATTATGAAAATGAGTCAAAAACTGAAAGGAATACAGTTACCCACTTTAGCCATTTGGGGGAGTGAAGATCAGATTATTCCTCTCGAACACGCCGATCTATTAGTTGAGTTGATGCCTCAGGCTCAGAAAGTCATTTTACCTAAAGTCGGCCATGCTTGCTACATGAAAGCGACTAATAAGTTTCATGAGACACTCCTCAATTTTATCAAAAAAGTCTTCGGCTCTTAACTTATTTAATCAAAACATTGTCTGACCTTAATAAAAGTATCAACAAATTATGAATAAAAGACCTAAAAAAGCACTATTTATTTTGGGTGGATTAGATGATAATGATCTAAAATGGATTATTAATCGCAGTAAAAAGAAAATTCTCTCTCCGGGGGACACTTTAATTTATGAAGGAGAAGCAATCAATGCACTTTATATTATTTTAAGTGGATTACTGAGTGTTTCAATTTCTACTGAAGGAGAGACAGAATTAGCATTACTCTCTGAGGGAGAAGTGGTGGGAGAAATTTCTTTTGTGGATAGCCGCCCCCCTTTAGCAACAGTAAAAGCAGTTGAGAAAAGTGAAGTTTTAGCGATTCCTCGATATGCGCTGAGTCTACAACTTCACCGAAATTCTGGATTTTCTTCTCGATTTTATCAGGGAATTTGTTTATGTTTAGCCAGTCGAATGCGAGGCACTGTTAGACGCTTAGGTTATGCCGTTGAAGATGATGATCCCAATCTTGATATACAAGATGTTAATCAAAGTACAGTCAATTTTCTAACTCTTGCTGAAGCTAAATTTACTTGGTTGATTCAAAACTTAGAAGACAAGTAATTGAACTTTTTATTAGACTAAAATTGTTGAGCTTGCTGATGAATAAATTTCTGAACTTTAAGAATGGCTGAATTGAATTCATAGCTTGTTATTTTGGAATTCTGTTCATAAGCTTGTTGTTCTTCTTCAATCATTTGTATATCTTGTTTAACCAACCCATCTAATAATTTTTGAGCCGATCCAAATAATCTATTTTTCACAAATAGACGAAAAGATATAGGGAGTTTATGTAATCGCCAAAAAGCATTGAGAGAGGTGAAATGAATTAAATAAGCCTTAGTTTCTGTTAAACTAATAGGACAAAACAAACAATAGATTTTAAAGTCTTCCCCAAGCGTAGAATACCAATGGGGATAAATATAGCTGACGGTTAGCTTTTCTGGATGCAGTTTTCTCAGTTGAGGAAAAAATAACTGATAAATTGACCAAATTTTATCTATTTTATAATAGCTTTTGGCTAGATAAATAGCATCAATTTGAGTCTCATTAACTTGTATTTCTTCTAACTTTGCATCTGTCCAAGCCTGCCAACTTTGATGTAAATGTCCATGATACATATCCATTAAATTCTCAATTAGAAAGGAATAATGGGCTTGACAATGAATTGTAGACACTGTTGCAATATAGTTTAAATGTTCCCATTCTGGAATGGCTAAGGGCTGAATTTGAGGCGCTAAATGAGATTCTCCAGGAAATAGCCAAATAAACCCATTAACATCTTTAACGGGATAGGGACGCAGTTGACAATGGGGTAATTTTTGATTAGAGGCTAAATAAGGAACTTTCACACATAAACCATTTCCTTGAAATTGCCAACCATGATAAATACATTCCAGTGAATTATCTATAACTTGACCATGACTGAGTTTAACATGGCGATGGGGACAACGATCTTCTAACGCCTGAATTGTTCCTTGACTATCTCGAAATAATACAATATTTTGGTTCCATAGTTTTACCCCTAAGGGTGTAGTTTTTACCTGTTCACTGCGGGCAACCACATACCAATAATTTAGATTAATTCCTAGCTTTCTAATCTCATAATTAGCCATAAAAATATTACTAATTTTAAACTATTTAAATCTTTAAGATGCCTTCAGGATTCACTGAAAATAGACTGCGTTGTTGTAATCCTTCTTGCTGTAAAATATGATTTGCTGCCAGTAATCCGCTACTAACTGCACGTTCCATTAAACCACAAGGAAATGGCATTTTCACCCAATCTCCAGCAAAGATTAAATTACTCACCCCAGAATTAGTTTCAGGACGTTGTTGATAGCTTCCGGGTGGATAGCCAGCAAAGTTTTTTTGATTGACTAATTCTCGATGTAATAGTTTAGCAGATTGTAATTGAGGCACAATTTCATAAAGTTCTGTCTCAAAAGTTTGAATTAAGTCATTTTGTGTCGAAAATTGGGTTTCTTTATAACAGTAAGCGTGTAATTCTACAACGCTACCGCCTGTTTTTTGATGCCATTGTATGAACTGTTCTTGAATCCGATGATATAAGGTAATACTGTCCGTCAGTTGATAACCGGATAAGGAGGTAAAATGACTATGTTCCCAAGGGAAATCTCGATCAAACCAGAAGCGACAAACGGCAAATGGATCGGCTGTTTCTAACTGTTCTACCTGAGTCTTAATCTGAGAATTAACCTTTCCACTTGTCTGTCTAAATAAAGCCTGTGTTCCCGGAATATCAGTCGCTAAGACATAATAATCTGCCTGAATAGTTGAGGATAAATTCTCTACTTTTGATTCAGTATTGAGTGAAACTAATTGTAGGTTTTTATCTTGATATTGAATCACTTTAAATCGAGATAAATCTCGTTGTGCTGGCCCTGAAATCACATGACCTGTACGATCGTAAACTGCACCATGACAAGGACAATGAAACTGACCATCTTCTGCTAACTCTACAGTACAACCTTGATGAGTACATTTTAGAGAAATAGCTTCTTTTTGATTAGGATATAAAGCGTAAACTTCATCCCCTGCACCAAAATACTCTAATGAATTATCCGCTAATACTGAATTTGGCTTCACCCAAAAAGGAACCGAATTATTAACCGTTCCTTGAAGATAAGAAATAGAATCAATTTTATTATTTTCCCAGTGAATATTCTGCACAGTAATATCTGTTAAAATATTTCCTTTATTCTGTTGAATTGTATTAGCAATCGGTTGAACTAAACTCGTGCCCATATCTTGTCGCGTCCCATTAAATGCTAAGCCTTCAGGATTGCCAAAAAAGTAGAAGTGAAAAAATTGCATTAGTTCCCCTGCACTTAATTGATCTGGTGCATTTAAACTAGATTTAGCAAAGGGTAAAAAGTATAAATCATATAATCCTTGAGGAAAGTCAGAATCCACCCATTCGGCAACTGAAAGATGATCGAGACGTTGAAAACTATCGGGTGATTTAAAGCCGCTAATTTCTCGGAAAACTTGCCAATGTTTGGGATGGGTTAAGTTAATTCCCCAACGTAAACGGTTAGGAGACGAAATGGCTAAATCTACAATATTCCAAGGAAAAGCAGAGTGAGATGGTCGAAATACTTCGGGTTGATAACTGTTATTGCGAAAGACAACAGAATAGAATTCTAATGATTTAAAATTATCATTAATTTCTAGCTCTTGAACCACCTGATTTAGGTTATAATATTGAGGAAAGAAGCCATGAAATCCATGTTCCATTCTAAAGGTTTCTTCTCCGACTTTGATCGGCCAACTGGCAATTTTCCCCCCAAGTTGGGGTGATTTCTCCAGCAATGTTACTTTAAACCCTCGTTGACTCAGTTCATAAGCACAAGCTAACCCCGCTAAGCCAGCGCCGACCACAACAACGTGTTTGGGTTGAGATAAATAGCGCGGTAAATTGAATTGATTGCTTTGATAAACAGTGGGTTGAGGTTTCTTAAAACGTGAATAGCCTAACAGTCCAGCAACTGCACCTATCCCCAGTAATTTTAAAGCCGTTCGACGAGACAAAGGGAACTTCTTAAAATGATGAATCACTGAACTCATTATAATTGATAAATATTTGAACTGATAAAAATAATGTTCAATAGAACTTAACTCTATCCGCCTCTTTATAAGATTAAGGGATTTCAAGATTAAAATTAGAGGTGCGCCACTACTTTCCCAACTGTTAAAAGAGTGAAATGTACCTCAGATGACGCACCCTACAGCTACTATTACTGTTGTTTTAAGTTGACTTTTTGTAAAGCCACATTTTGTGGTTTCACTTTGGGTTTAATTGAATAGGACTTAAACTTACTCAAGGCGGAACTTGCAGCACAGACTACCTGAGGATTAACATCCCGTAACGCCTTTTGCAGCATAGGAATCACCCGATCTGATTTAATATTTCCTAACGCGATAATTGCCTGTTGTCGTACCTGAGGATTAGTATCTTTACTGAGTTTTTCTAACGTTGGAATGGCACGTTTAACTTCTGCTGTCATCCCTTGAGTTGCAGCCAAATGACCTAAACTTGAGGCAATTTGCTGACGGACTTGACTGTCCGGATGTTGAAGATGAGTCATTAACTCTGAGACAGTTTTAGGCTGATTGAGAATCGGAGTAGGGTGAGATGACTGATGAACCACTGGTGCTGAAATTTCAGGTGTTTCATCCGTAATAATCAGTGGCTCTTCTGTTGTATTTTCAGGTGTTTCATCCGTAATAATTAGTGGCTCTTCTGTCGAGATTTCAGGTGTTTCATCCGTAATAATCAGTGGCTCTTCTGTTGTAATTTCAGGTGTTTCATCCGTAATAATCAGTGGCTCTTCTGTCGAGATTTCAGGTGTTTCATCCGTAATAATCAGTGGCTCTTCTGTCGAGATTTCAACTTCAGTATTCTGCGGCATTATAGCAGCAGAAGAAGCCGATAAACTTAAAGGTTCAATGGCTTCAATTTCACTATTATTAGGAGATTTCTCCTCTGCTTCCATCCGCCGAACTAATTGTTCAGTTTCCTGGTGAATGCGATTGTGATATTGCCCGTCCATATCCGCGATCGCCTCTTGCAATTGTGCGGCTTGATTGTATTCCAAATCTTGTCGCAATTGTTGCATTTCACCTTGATGCTGCTGTTCGAGATTAGCCATCCGCTGTTGTACTTCTGTTTCTGTGGCGGTGGTTTCCTGAGCCATCTGATCCAGTTCAGTGTTATACTGAGCGATTGTATCGTTCATTTGTTGGACTTGTTGCTCTGAATTTTGAGCATTTTGACGCAACAACGACAGTTCGGTTTGATACTGAGTAATGGACTCATTCATCTGACCCACTTGATCCTTACTCATATTCAGTTGTTGACCCATCTCACCCAACTGAGTTTCATACACTTTTAACGATTGATTCATTTCCTCCATTTGCACATCGCCTTGCTGCAAGCGTTGGCTGACTTCTCCCAGTTGAGTTTCATAATCGGCAATGGAGTGATAAGCTTGTTGCAATTGAGTATTGCTAGTGTGGAGTTGAGTGCTAATATCCTCAAGCTGAGTTTCATATTCTGAAAGAGTATGATTGGCACGGGTTAACAGTGACTCGCGATCTTCTAACTGTTGAGTCATCTGAGTCAATTGCACCTCAAACTGCCGTTGCTGCAACTTATTAGCTTGTTCAAGTCGCGTTTGATAGTTCTGTTCTGCGGCTTCTGCTTGCTGGCGCAGTTGGGTCTCATAATCGGTTCGTAGGGCGTTAGTATGGTCTTGAATGCGGTTTTGATGAGTTCTTTCGAGTTGTTCCACCTTCTGGCGAATTTTGGCTTCATATTCTCGTTGTTGCTTTTGAAGTCGTTTCTGCCAACCCCAATATCCAATCCCAACTCCAGCTAATGCACCGATGACTAACATCATCACTAAACTAACAATATCCATAGAATGCTACTCTCAATAATTTGCTATAAATACTAATATAGATGTCTTTACCTTCCTCCTTCTCTACAGACGACTGCCAAAATTCAGAAATTGTTAGGGTTCATGTTTGGATATCAGGACGAGTTCAGGGGGTAGGCTATAGATTTTCTACCTTATCAGAAGCCAGACAACGAGATCTGCACGGTTGGGTGAAAAATTTGCCCGATGGTCGAGTAGAAGCGGTGTTTGAGGGAACGTTAACAAATGTTGAAGGGATGATTCAATGGTGCGATCGTGGCCCGGAGGCAGCTTCACCCAAAAATGTCGAAGTTGAGTTTGAGGAAGTCGAAGGATTACAGGGATTTGAGATT
>CAYNXM010000406.1:0-18661 GCA_964401105.1 uncultured Lyngbya sp.
ATCAAATAAGCATCCGCAGCATTCATCAAAGCAGGTATATCTCGGCGCACTCCTAAAAATCGAACTTGAGATTGAATACCCAACTTTTCTACCAAAGTTTCTTCCTCAGAACCAAACAAACCATCTCCAGCAATTAGCAGAATTGTGTGTTTAAATTGGCAAGCAACTTGAGCAAATGCTTGAATCATATTAGAATAGTCTTTTTGTTGATGATTACGCCCAACCGCCAACCATACAAATTCATCTTTTAGGGCTAATTCTTGACGGATTTTGCGACGGACTTCAGGGTTAGGTTGAAACTTGTGATGGTCTACAACATTGGGAATAAATTGAATTTTCTGTTTGGGTACTATCCCCACCTGAATGTAGCGTTCCATACCAGCTTGACTCACCTGAGTGGTTAAATCACACCAAGAATCCGTGTAACGGTAGGTAATTTCTCGCCAGCGTCCACCCTCTGTAATGTTATGGGCTGTAGTGATTACAACCTGTATCGGAGTAAAGATTCTGGCAATCCTAGCCATCACATTCGCGTGGAACATATGACTGTGTACAATTTGCGGTTGCCACTGGCGTAACAGACTGATGAACTTTAGTAGCGCCCTGGGTTCTGGTACACCCCGTTTCATGTTTAAACTATGGACAGATAGTCCTTGAGCTTGGGCTTCTAGTCCCATTTGTCCCAAAGGGATGAGGGAAACCATCCGTACTGTGTGACCTTGGGCAACTAAAGCATGGGCAAGATAGATAACTTGTTGATCGGCTCCTCCCATGCCTAAACTAGTGGAGAGAAGGACTATATTAAACATGATTTAACTGTAAGTGAGTGGTTAAATTGGGTAAATACATGATTAATTAACGCCTTGAACAACATCTTTTTCTTGGACACCCAATACATTTCGTCTGACAAAACGCTTGATCTCATTGGGTAGATAAGAGTAGGCATATCGACTGAGGGGATATGCTCCATACCAAAAAGGTAAATGCAACTTTTGCACCACTTGCCACTGAACTTGAGCTAAGTCCTGTTGACGTTGACGATACTTAAAATTGCGATGCCAAAAACTAGCAGAATGAACAAAATGCTCTCCGACTACATCTGGAATACTCCCGACTTGCCAACCGCACTTGACGATTTCTAGCCAGAAGCGTAAATCAATTAAATTGTCTGCCAGGGGATATCCTCCGACTTGTTCCCATGCTTTTTTACGAAAGGTAGTGACTGTATGGGCAAAGGGAACACATTGAGCCATTTTTTTCACAATTGAATCATGCTCAGTCCCAATAGTGCGGATATATTTTTCTTGTCGATTATCGTCAACATGAATATATGCCCCTCCCACAATCCCGACTTCGGCATAGGCATCAAGGAAGTCTGCTTGTAGCCGTAAGCGCTCCGGATGACTAATATCATCAAAATCCTGATTGGCGATATAGTCACCTCGAGCTTGCTCAACTGCATAATTTAATGCTTTCGCCCGTCCCAGTCGTCCCGGAAAAAAGACTCTGACTCTACTCTGTTGCTGGGCTAACTGTTTGAGAAACTCTGGTGTTGCATCTGTCGATCCATCGTCTACAATAATGTACTCGAAATTTTCATATTTTTGTTCTAAAATGCTGGGGATAGACCGATCAAAATAGGGTTCACCGTTATACACGGTTGAAATAACACTGACTTTGGGTTGTGATTGGGTCATTTGAGTCCTCACTTTTGATTTAATAAAGCTAGATACTGATTCACACTATTCTCCATTGAAAAATCCATTGCTCGGTGCTGTAAATCTTCAGAGGATTGAGGATTTTGTAATGTTGTAACCATTGCGATCGCTAATTTTTCTACATCCCCAACAGGCACTAATTGCCCATATTTACCCTGTTCTAAAATTTCTTCTGGCCCACTTGGACAATTCGTAGATACAACAGGTGTTCCCACAGCCATCGCTTCAACCAGAACATTGGCGAATCCTTCCCAGGCGGACGATAAGACAAACAAAGCGGCTTGAGCCATATATGCAAAGGGATTCTTGACAAATCCTGGTAAACTCACCCGATCTTCTAAGCCTAATTCCTTAACCAAGGCTTCGAGGGGACAGCGTTCTTCTCCTTCTCCTAAAATCATTAATCGGGCGCAATAGTGTTGTTGAGCGATCGCAAATGCTTTAATTAAGGTAGGGAAATCCTTTTGCTGGGTTAATCTACCCGCCGCTAAAATCACAGGTTGCTCTGTGTCAGAAAACCAAGGATGGTCTAGGGTTGCTTTTGCCTGTAGCAGTATATTAGGCGTAAATGTGGGATTATAAATGACTTTGATGCGTTCACGAGGCAATTTTGCCGTTTTTGCCAGGTCATCAGCTACTCCTCTAGATACCGCTACAATCTCGTCAGCCCAAGGGTAAAATCGATAGATCAGCCGATGCATTAAATGTTTTTTTTGCTGGTCAGAGATTTTTCTTTCCTGAGATAGAGTATTACGCACAGTCACTATGACTTGGGTGGATACGCCAGAGCAGAACTTCGCCCACAAAGCCACTAAATTAACGTAATTAAGAGCACATAAAAGTGAAGTAGGTTGTTCCTGTTTGAGGTAAGCAATCAGTTTAGGAAGGCTCAGAATAACTCGTGAAGTTTCTAAATTAATCAGCTTAAGTTTGGGTGATATATCCGACAAATAAGCGCCATCTTTTTGTGTCAGCACCAAATCTACATTTAAGCCTCGTTCAGCCCAACTATTGGCAAGTCGCAACATACTGCGTTCAGCACCACCTCCTTGCAGAGAAGCTAGAAAAATAGCTATTTTTTGAGTTGATTTTACCAGTTTGATATCAGACATGATTTATAGTATTGATCGGGGTTTATTGACATATTTTATAAAGTAATTTAAGTTGTTATCTAGCTAATATAATTAAAATATTTAAGTGATTCTTGACAATTATCCAAAATAATATTTTGATTTTTACTCTTTAAGTTTTTAATTTGATTTTCATTGGCCTGAGGATTGAAATGTTGATAAAAATCATCCTTTTCATACCAGCTTATCGCTTTAAAACTTACACCTTCAGGTAATTTATGTTCACCCGATGAGTCAATCACAGGCTTGGCTTGCAGTCTGACTTTAGTTATCTTGTCATAGTCTAGTTTTGCTTGGTTTAATATTTTCAAAAAAGTGTTTTGAGGATGATTCAATAAATCTTCATATTTATAAATATGGTAGTTATCAATCATTTTGCTATCCTGAATCATTTGTTGACAAACTGCATGATATTGCTGAGCAACAACAGCAGGAGCTTGACCTCTACGAATTTTACCTTCACAAATTGCCAGTCCATTTCTAACTAGGGCAATAAAAGTTGCATCAGGATACATATAAGCCAGTTCTTGAGATAAAAAAGCTAATCCATCTAGATTTTTACAAAGCAGACGTGAGCTACGAATTTCATCACGAGTATAGAAAATTCCTTCTGTTTTGTATAGATTTTCTCCGGGATTAATGGCTTTCATCTTTTCTGAGAACAAAATGCGATCGATTAATTTTCTAGTTTCTGGCTGGAGAGGAGCGCAAAGATTATATTGATAGTTTTTATTGAAAATATCTCTTTTTTCCAGAAATAAAATAGGTAGATAATTAATATTTTTGATGATTAAACTAAGCAGTGAATCTTTATCCGGAGTTTTTCTTCTATTCAAGAACTGTGCTCTTTTTCCTTTGAACACTTGGTGTAGTTCTCCTCTGGGGATACACACATCTGGATGGCTTAATAGGAGATTGAGCAGTAAGTTAGAACCGCCCCGAGCAAATGCTACGATAAAAATAGGTTGTTTGTTAAGCATAATTAATTACTGAATAATGATCGCAAGTTTTATATGAAACGTTATCTAATTTTTTGAGGAGAAACAGAAAATAAAAAAACAATCAAAAGAAAGAATAATGTATTTCCTTTCACCACCAGTGCTGGATCTCCATTATTAATAAACTCTGACCATATTCCTAACATTGTAACATATAAAAATGAGATCCAAGCGTGATTTTTTTGAGCTTTTATCAGAACAGTTTGTAACAAACGACCTAACCATCCATAGCCGAAAGAAACAATGACTAATCCTATCCATGACATACTATAAATACCCACAGCAAAAAGCCCAGGTGGGCGAGTCCAATCATTATGTCCTAAAGATAAGAAAGTATTCAGATTAGAAAGATTTTTTGGCGTTTCTATTGGAATTAGACGGCTGGGTAGCAAGCCTGTAAAACTAAAGATAAAATCAGAAAACCAGCGAAACTGATATTCATTATTGAAAGTTGTATCTAATGATTGTAGAGGATGATCGAACTCTCCTGCCAACTCATATCCAGAGAAATCTCCACTACTCTCATTCGCTTCAGCTTCTAGACGCTGGGAAAATTCTGTAGCGAAACTATCATAGCCATCAGGGATAGAAGACAAACTGGCAAATAAAGGATCTCCATACAAAATTACTGCTAACGAAATCACCACAAAAATAGCGAGAGTGATCCAAGGTATCTTTTTTTTATAGATAATATAAACCAATGCAAATCCGATAAAGTATTTGATGATGCTAGCACGACTCGATCTCAATAGTATTGTCATCAAAGTTAATACCATAGAGAATATCAGCTTTGAGTAAAGAACCAGATTATTTTTAGTTTTTCTACTAAAAAAAACAACGGAAGCAAGGAAATAAGAGGCATACTCAGCCCCCTCAAAAAAGTTTCTAAATAGAACTAAACTGCCGCTTTCAACCCGGCCTGCACGAATAGCCGAGGATTGAGACAGTGCATTTGTAAAACCACCATATTGTGCACTGTAAATTAATATAGAAACACCCGCCAATATCAGTAAAAAATCAGCTATTTTCAAAAGAGTTTTATCACTAAATTGCTTAATGTGGATTTTTCTAGTCCATTGAATTGCAGATTTTGAGTAAAAACCAATTAAAACTAGAAAGTAGCCCAGATAAACAGCAATTAAAATTTGTAAATTGCTTTGAAAATCTAATGAGAAATCACTGGATGATTCTGCGGCTTTAGATAATGAAAATCCTGGGAAAATATAAAATAAAATAAAAAGCAGATGGAAAAAAGTTAGAAAATCAAGCATATTTGCTTTTTTTCGGGTAATCTCTATAAAAATTATTGCAAATAGTAAGAGCAGATAGGTAATTGAAAGCATCAGATTTTCATTTAAACAATATTTTTTGATCGACAATTATTTCGATCAATTTGGCTCATTTTACGAGTAACAAATATAAAATTTACAGAAAAACAAACCACGTAAACTAGACTGGTTGACAAAGCAATTCCGGCAATTCCAATCCATTTTATCAATAAAATATTAAATAAAATATTAATCAGTAAATTAATAGCACAAGTCCATATAATTAAATGATTCAGCCTCATAGAAGTAATCAATCTAATCATCAAAACGTTAGCAACATAAAAAGGAATCTGTAGACTATACAACCCTTGAATATAAGCGACAAGAGAGGTGTCATTGGCTGTAAATGCTCCTCTTTCTAAAAGAACTCTAACGATAGGAACAGCAAAAACTAGGAGAATAATAGTTAAAGGAATAGTGGTAAAAAATATTAACTTCAGGTAATGTTTCAGCGTACGTTTAACCCCTCTCCAATCTTCTCGGGCAATCATCTTAGAAAAATAAGGCATCAGGGCTGTACTGAGTCCAATGGTCGCCAGAGTCAGAGGTAAAGCCGTTAACTTATTGCCATAGCTTAAGGCGGCAACACTTCCTGGTGCTAACATGGCTGCCATGGATTGGTCTACTAATTTGGTACTTCCCATCAAAAAAGCAGCAGCAGCCGATGCTTTATACAAGCCAAAAACTTCTTTTAGATTGGAGTCAAACTTAGATAGTTTTGGCATCAAGCTAATACCATTACGCCTCAGTGATGCACCGAGTAAAATAATTTGAAGTATATTTCCTCCGATTAACCCGGCAACGAGTGCAAATATTCCCCAGGAGGGAAAGTTTAGGATTAAGATAATACTTAAAGCGGGAATAATAATAGGTAAAAGAGCCGCTAATGCGAACCGTTCTCCAGAATTTAAAACAGCGCCCCAAATGGTTACCATCCCTTTCAGCACGATCAGAGGAGAAATGCCCAGGAGTAGCAGGAAAGTTAGATTGAGTTTGCTGGAGTCAAAACCTGATGCGATCGCGGGTAAATATAAAGGAGCGAAAGCAACCATCAGGATGGTAGCGAGTATTAACAACCCAATAACATAAGAGATTGCTCCAGAAAGTAGCTTCTGAGCTTGTTGTTGTCCTTGTTGCTCCCGAACCCGTATATAAGTCGGAATCAAAGCTGGCTTAAAAGGAGCTGCAACGACATTGGCAATAAATTGAGGCAGCAATAAAGCAATCACAAATGCATCGACTGAGTTGCTGGTGCCAAAACTCCAAGCCACAACAAACTCTTTACCGATAGAGGCTATCTTAACCAGCACAGTCATGCCTGTGACTATGATAGCCGCAGCAAAAATCTGGCGATTAACAGATCCGGTTGAAAGCTTTTTCCAGAACGCTAATGCATTCTGTAATTGCTGATTTTTCACTCAATTTAACCTCATCACTATAGGGTTTTATCCCATCAACTTTTGCCGATCTTTGCGGGTTGAAAACTAAATTAATCTGGCCCCGATGAAAACAAGCGACGCATCCGACTTTTTACCTTGGGTTGAGTATGATGATCGTTAGAAGATGGGTGATAAGAATAAGAGTGACCATGCTTCTGTCTGACTAAATTCGCCACGACTCCAGCTAAAGTACATTGATTTCTTCGTAACAGATCCAAAGCACCTGTAATTTCCTCATCAGTCCCACATTCCATACCCACAATAAAGATGACGCTATCGACATAACAGCCAACGCTTTGGGTATCGGCAACTCCTGCCATGGCAGTCGTATCAATCAATACATGATCGTAAGTCTGCCGCCACTCATCAATCAGCTGCTGCATTTTCTGAGAATTCAATAACGCCACTGGGTTAGCAGGAATAGAACCAGCAGTGATAATATCTAGACCAGAAATTTCCGCCGGGTGAACCACCGAGTACCAAGAATTGTCACTGCTCAGCACTGTACTCAGTCCTGTCTGATTCGGCATCCCAGCTAACAGATGTAAGGTCGGTTGACGCAAATCCCCATCAACGATTAAGACTCGCTGGCCTAATTCAGCTAAAACAACGCCGAGATGATAGGTGATTGTGGTCTTCCCTTCACCTGAAACCGCCGAAGTCAAGGCTAAGACTTTCATTCTGTCTATTGCGGCTCCGAGATAGCGTAAATTCATCGCCAAAGTCCGCAGAGACTCAATAAACGCTTGCTGTTGTTGACGAGCCGATTTTCTGGGGTTAATCATCGCAACACCCATTTTATATCGTCCAGCATAGGGAATAGTTGCCAGCAAGGAGAGTCTTGTGAGTTGCTTTAAGTCTTTGAGACGTTTGACCTTGTGGTTTAGCCGCTCCTGTAACACCGCAGCACCCACCCCCAACAATAGGCCAGAAATTAAACCCAATACCAAATCCTGCTTCACATCCGGAGAAACTGGAGATTCAGGTAGATAAGGGGCCTCAATAATTTCCCAAGGGGCGATTTCTTGGGCTTCTGCAATCCGTAATTGCTGGCGTGTTTTCAAGAAATCATTCACCGCTTCAGATTGAACTTGTAACTGACGCTCAAGTTCAGCATAAGTTTGTTGCAGTTGAGGCACCTGTTGAAATCGGTCAGCCTCTTCAATTTGCACCTGACCAATAGCCTGAAGTTGGTTTTCCAGGGTTGCTAGTTCAGTTTCAGCATCCAGCAGTTGCTCTGTTAGGTCTTGATAAGTTTCCCCGTATCCGATAATTTGGTTAGGATTAACCTGAGAAGCTGCCGAGCCTAAAATGCTTCGGGTGCGTTCCTGGAGCAAACCCTGAATCTGATCCCGTTGCTGAATCAATTGTTGGATAGAAGGGTCAGTATCTCTGAAAATTGCCCGCTGAGAAGATAGCTCAGATTGGATTTGGGTGAGTTGGAGGGCTAACTCTTGATAATAAGGATCTTGACTGAGAATAGAGTTGGATAAAGTGGTTTGGGGTTGTTGACCTGCCTTTTGTAAGCGTTGGCGCAACTCTTGCACCCGACGCTGAGCAGTCGCCAGATTCACTTGGACTTCCTGCTGTTGTTGTAGTAGAGATTGCTGCCGCCTGGAAACCTGCTCAGCGTAAGCTTGAGGTTCTACAATACCATTGCTTTCCTGAAATCTCCGCAAGGTTGATGTTGTTTGATCTAATGCTTCTTGCGCTTCAGGGAGTTGCTCATTAATAAACCGAATAGCATTGGTGGCCTGGGAGCGTTGCCGCTCTAAACTATAGTCAATATAGGTTAAACCCAAGGCTTCCAGTACCGCTTGTGTTCTCTCAGGAGAGGTATCTTGATAAGAGATCATCAATACATCCGCTTCTCCGGGTTGGCGAATCGACATATTTTTGATCACTGTCTCTGCAGCCGAATCAGAAGCAGAGAAGTCATCAAAGGAAATATCCGACCCATTAATCGCTTTGGCAACTAAAGACCGACTTTTTAGAATCTCAATTTCAGTCGATAAATTTTGATTGCTTTCAGATTCTTCTGTTGCTTCCAATCCAGGAACACTGGGGACAGATGCTTCCCGATACATGAGGATCAGCATCTCCGAGCGATATTTCGGGGTTTTGTGAAAAGTTGCCGTTGCCATCGCAGCAAATACAACAATCGTCACAATGGTTATTGTTTTCCAGTGCTGAAGCAGGCTTTGAACCAGTTCAAATAAATGGGTTTCTTCCTCTACTCTCTCAACGCTGTCAGTCATAACGTTATCTCTCATCATCAATAACTTTGCAACGCTCTGCCCAATTTAGACAGATAAAATTTATCCTCTTTTGGATCGCCTAAGAAATAGCCCTGGCTATATTGACAATCGATCTGCTTAACTTGTTCTAACTGATGATGAAGTTCTATTTCTGTGGCAATAATCTGACAATGATTCTCATGGGAAAACTGGATAAAATTTAACTGATTTTCCGGGGATAAAAGGTAGGATAAATTAATTTTCAAGCCATTAAAATACCGATCGATCAGTTGAGAGTGTTGCTTTAAAGTCACAAAATTTTGATTCACTCGATCGAGATGAAGTTGCACCCCTAATGCTTTTAATTGAGGAATTAAGCCGATCGCACTGTCTGCATGCTCCTGCAAAAAGTGGTAAGGAATCTCAAAAATCAAATTCGATGGGTCACTGACCCCAGTCTTGAGGAAAATCCTTTTAACTCGATCGGCAAAATAGGGCTGCAATAACTGTTTTGCTGATAAATTCATACTGATCGATATCGGTTGAGCTGTAGGGGAATTCTGCTGCAAAGTTTGGATATGCCGACAGACTCTCGACAGCATCCAATCTCCGATGGGAAAAATCAAGTTACTCTGTTCTAGAACCGAGATCAGCTCCTTTGCCGGAATTAGAAACTGCTGTGGATGCTGCCAGCGTAACAAGGCTTCAAAACTCACTGTTTGCTGATTGGCTAAGCAGACAATGGGTTGATAATAGATTCTCAATTGTTTATTCTCAAACGCCTGATGCAAGATCTCTCGACTCAGTCCTTCTTCTGCAAACTGGTTAGCTTCCTGATATTCTGGGGGCAAGGCTGGAACCGACTGGAAACTGATCTGCTGATGTTGTTGTCCAGCTTTGAGGGTTTGAACCGCAATATCATCGGGATGTTTGAGTTGGTATTCGGGTACGAGTTGTTGGAGTAGGGTCACAACCGCTTGAGTCTGGTGTTCGGCTGCTGCTTGACAGAGGGTAGGAATGAGACGATCTAGATCTGGGTTAATCGAATGACTGGCATTTTTGCAAATAAAGAATTGATCGGATTCTATCGGTTCATAGTCTTCTCCCTCAGTAAACAACTCCTCAAATAACTTTTCTCCGGGTCGCAAACCGGTAAACTTAATCTCAATATCTTTCCCCGGTTCATAACCCGACAGTCGAATCAGATCTTTAGCCAAATCCACAATCTTGACGGATTTTCCCATATTCAGCATAATAATCTCACCACTACGGCTCAACACAGACGCTTGCATCGTCAACTGCACGGCTTCGGGAATGGTGATGAAATAACGGCAGATATCGGGATGGGTGACGGTAATCGGGCCGCCTGCGGCAATTTGTTTCTTGAAGGTGGGCACCACACTGCCCCGACTTCCCAATACATTACCAAAACGCACTACACCAAAGGCTTTCCCGGTTTTTTGGGCGGCTTGCAACACGACCATCTCAGCCACCCGTTTGCTAGTCCCCATAATATTGGTGGGGTTAACCGCTTTATCGGTGGAAATCATCACAAAGTTTTTGACATCATATTTCACCGCCAAGTCCACTAAATTTTTAGTGCCTCTGACGTTATTGGTGATCGCCTCAGACGTATTCACTTCCATTAGCGGGACGTGTTTATGGGCCGCAGCATGGAAAATAATATCGGGTTGATATCGCGCAAAAGCTCCTTCTAAACGGGATGCAAAGCGAATATCCGCAATTAAAGTCATTAAACGAGGAGGTGGGCCTTGAATTTTTCCATCCTGTTGTAGGATTTTTACGGTCTGCCTTAATTCTTGTTCAATATTAAAAATTGAATTTTCTCCATGTCCGAGCAAGATAATTTCTGCCGGATAACAGTTTAAAACTTGGCGACAAATTTCACTACCAATTGAGCCACCTGCCCCTGTAATCAGCACTCTTTTACCTAAAATGAATCGAGAAACTTTGGCGATGTCTGTTTGAATGGGTTCGCGTCGCAGCAAATCCTTAATATTGATTTCTCGGAAACTTCTGTCCTTGGTCGGAGAATTAATAATTTCATCAAGTCTGGGTAAGATACTGGTTTTAACCCTTGTAGATTGACAAATATCAAAGATTTCTTGGATAATTTTTCCGGATAGGGAAGGCATCGCAATAATCACTCGACCTATTTTCAAGGATTCAATCACCTTCGGAATATCATAATGGTTTCCCATCACTTTCAGCCCGTGAATTTTTTGATGAATTTTTGCCGGATTATCATCAATAAAAGCAATGGGCTGAGGATTGCGTTGAGGATCGCTTCGCATTCTTTTCACCAGCCCAATCCCAGCATTTCCTGCACCCACAATCAGCACCCGTTCCTGTCGATGATATTTCGATACTTTTTGAATGAGTCTGTCAGAAAGCCGAATACTGAAGCGAGAAATCCCAACAAAAATTAAAGTTAACATCCCATCAATAATTGGGATTGAACGAGGTAAGCTATCAATATGAGCACCCGGAAAATAAGAAAAACTCTTGAACAAGATTGTTTGCAAAATAGTGGCAGCCAGCACGAGAACTGTGATTTGCATCAACTCATCAATCCCTGCATAATGCCAATAATGTCTATAAAGCCCTAAAAAATAGAAAACTATGATTTTAACTACTAAAAATAATAGGGTTACTGTGATTAAGCCTGATGCATAGTTGGGATAGTGAAAGACTCCATCTAAACGGAGGGTAAGAGCGAGTATAGGTGTTAGACAAGCCATAGCGATATCTAGCACAAAAAAGTGGCGATTTCTGAGAGTTTTTGAATTAATCATTACTTAGGTTGGTCTAATATTTAAGTGAAAGATTAAGCTTCATTATAATCAATCAAGCTGAAAGCGTTTCTGAACACTAGCCTTTATTTACAAAGATCTAGAATTCTTTTTTAAAATGGTTATAGCCTGAAAAGACAAGTCGATAGTCTCAGTGAATCAAAATGACTCACTTCATATCTAAAGCTTTGATTTAGCTTTAGCGCTATAGCTATTCTTATTCGCTTCAATCTTGATCGGTAGACTACGTAACTCCCTATTATTTTTCTTGAACTCACCTGTTATAAAGCAAGTTAAGAAATATAATATTTAACACTTTTAGTTAGTAGTCACAACCCAGATAACACCAGATCGCAGATGTAATTTGCAGATATTTCTACTTGAGATAGTACAGATGAACTCATCGGGATAATTTCCTAGAACTAATCACTTTTTAGATCTAAGAAATCCAAAATATAGTACGTTGTATATGCGATAGTATATTTGCCAAATCATGCATTACTCCTCCACGATCGTAACTTGAACTGATATGAGCATGAGTTAGGTTCCGTGCAGCATAATACAAGAACTAGATTTGGTCAGTTTCTTGAACTCTGTATAACTATAACACAACTTTAACATTACCTCCGTGTAACTATGGTACAACTATAACATAATCAGATAATAACCTCAGTATAACTACATAAATCAAAGTAGTCGATTGAAGTAGTTAATAATTGTAACAATTACCAAACTGAGCTTCAACTAAGGTATAACTTTCTTTTTAAAAGTAGCACTTTTTTTATGACAAAATCATGAGGCTGTAGCTTTTGTAAAACACAGAATTTGTAGCTATAGTAGATGTTAACAGCAATATCAGGCAGTCAGTCCTTCAAACTCTGTAAGCTACTTAATATTCGTTGTCTCAAAATTAGCGGGCTTAATATATTTTTTTTATCAGGGCTATCTGGCTCAATCCAATAAGTTTTTTTAAGAAAAATTTAATACTTAGACAAGTATTATATATGAAAATCATGTATTTTTAAGTAATATATATAATAGATTTTTAAGTGATATATAATGTGTTTTTAAATGACATATAATAGATTTTAAGTGATATATATGTTTCATAATATATATCCCGTTCTATGGTTGACACGGTACAACGTGTTTATATCAAGTCACTTATGATCGGGGAAATCTGTGCTAGGCACAAATATTTTCATCAGGGGTTTATACGCGCCGAATTCATTTTTTTCCTATTTTATCACTTTCGCCAAAGAAAAATAAATCTTAGGAATTGCTAAAAGCCTTTCTACGGTATGGTGCGGGGGTTCCCGTTTAATGTAGCGGATTTAGACTAGAAAGTAGTCGTTTTAACTTTAAAAAATATCTAACTGTTCAATTGAAGTATTGTTAGACTCTGCTTTTTCAATCCCTTTGCGTAACCCCATAGCAATTTTACTATGTTGTTCAATTTGTCCCATCACTTGTTTTGCTCGACGAATGACCACATCCGGTAAACCAGCTAAACGTCCCGCTTCTATGCCATAAGATTTGTCCGCCCCACCAGGTTGAACTTGATGCAAAAATATAATTTTATCGGGTAATTCTTTAACGGTTACCTGATAATTCGCTACATTAGAAAGAATTGAAGCTAACTCATTTAGTTCATGATAATGAGTGGCAAAAATAGTCCGAGAACATACTTCTGTAGCCAGATATTCTGATACAGCCCAAGCAATAGACAGACCATCAAATGTGGCAGTACCTCTGCCTATTTCATCTAATAATACTAAAGATTTTTCAGTGGCATGATTGAGAATATTTGCTGTTTCATTCATTTCTACCATAAAAGTTGATTGTCCGGTTGCCAAATCATCCACCGCGCCAACCCGGGTAAAAATGCGATCGCAAATTCCGAGTGTTGCAGACGTTGCTGGAATAAAACTACCAATTTGTGCCATCAGTTGAATTAAACCAATTTGTCGTAAATAACAGCTTTTTCCACTAGCATTAGGGCCGGTTAAAATAATTAAATCGGGATAAAAATTAGTGGTATTTGAACTGCCGAGTTTTGCCGTATTGGGAACAAAAAAACCGGGGGGTAAAGATTGTTCAACTACTGGATGTCGTCCTTCTATGATTTTAAGTTCGCGGCTTTCTACCATCTCTGGACAACAATAATTTTGATTTTCAGCAACTTCTGCTAACCCGGATAATACATCAATAGCCGCAACAGCTTGAGAGACTGTGCGAATTAGTTCAGCCTTCTCACCCACTTCAGTTCTTAGTCGAACAAATAGTTCATATTCTAATTGATTTAAATCTTCTTTTGCCGTTAAAATTCGGGCTTCTCGTTCTTTTAATTCTGGGGTAATATAGCGTTCTTCATTGGTTAAAGTTTGTTTACGGATATAATCATTGGGGGCTAAATCTGACTTGGCGCGGGTAATACTAATATAATAGCCAAACGCTTTATTAAACCCCACTTTTAATGTGGGAATTCCGGTGCGTTCTCGTTCTAATACTTCTAAATTGGCTAACCATTGTTGGTCATCTTCTGCTAAGCGCCGCATCTCATCTAACTGGGAATTTACCCCCGATTGAATCAGTTTACCTTCTTTGACCTGCTGTGGCGGTTCTTCTACTAAATATTCAGTAATATTTGTGGCAATCGTCTTTAATTCTAAGGGTAAATTTTGTAAGGCTTTTAAATAGGGTGAATTTCCTTGTAATGCTAATTCAGATAAATTGGATAAGCGTTTTAATGAGTTTGCTAAAAATACTAAATCTCTAGCATTTGCAGTTCCTTTTCCAGCCCGTCCCGCTAATCGTTCAATATCATAAATTTGCTTAAGTACGGCTTTAATATCTTGCCGCAATTCACTTTTATCGATAAACTCTTGAATCGTTTGATGGCGGGCGCGAATTCCTTTTAAATTCAATAAAGGTTGTAATAACCAACGGCGCAATGCGCGTCCCCCCATTGCTGTAGCTGTTTGATCGATTGCCCATAACAAAGATCCTTGTAATGTTCCATCTCGAACTGTTTGAGTAATTTCTAAATTACGGCGACTTTGATAATCTAAAACTAAATAGTCTGAAAGAGTATAAGTTCGTAATTTCCGTAAAGGGACAGGATTATCTTTTTGAGTTTCCTCTAAATAGTCTAATAATCCGCCGGCTGAACGGACGGCTAAAGGTAAGCGTTCACAGCCAATTCCTTCTAAAGAACGCAGTTGAAATTCTTGCAAGAGTTGTGATTTTGCTTCTTCCAAACTAAAGGGTTTTTGAGAACGTAAGGAATAACAAAAACAGTTGGGTAAACAATCTGGCAAATCCTCACTTGTTTCCCCTGGGCGTAATATCTTCTTGAGATCGGGCGCATTAGTGGGCAACAATATTTCTGAGGGATTTAACCGCATTAATTCTTGAGTCAGTTGTTCCAACTTTTGGGATTGTGTGGTCAAAAATTCCCCGGTTGAAATATCAGCATAAGCTAACCCCCAATGGTCTCCAGCGATAATTACGGCTGCCAAATAATTATTCTGACGACCTTTTAACATTCCCTCATCTGTCAGAGTTCCAGGAGTCAGAATTCGCGTCACTTCTCGCTTCACTTGTCGTCGTTCTTTAGCCGCGATCGCCGCATCTTCTACTTGATCGCAAATTGTAACTGCATAACCTTTTTCCAACAACATTGCACTATATTTCTCAACCGCATGATGAGGCACTCCCGTCATCGGTACTCGACCAATTTCTTTACCCCCATGTTTTGTGGTTTGTACTAATTCCAATTCCCGCGCAATAATCACAGCATCCTCGAAAAAACATTCAAAGAAATCACCTACCCGGAAAAACAGTAACGTATGGGGATACTGTTGTTTTACATCAATATAGCGCTGCATCATTTCCGACAACTTACTGCGATCGATCTTTGAATAGTCTGCGTTGGGTGGTAATTCTTGAGTTGGGGAAGATGCACGGGGTGAAACAGTCATAGAATCTTTCAGTGACACTGCATGAAATCTTTATCTTCTATCTTACTGTCTCAGTTAAAAAATTAAAATAATTGTTGTTAATCTGGGCTAATGGCAATCTATCATCTGTTAACTTAACGGATTAAAACAGACTATGATCAATTCTGATTAATCCTCATATCAAATCCGGTTGAATACTCAATCTTGTATGGGCGTAGAGACCTTCCATGGAAGGTCTCTACGGGATCAAAAAATCGCTGATGATGCTTCATCAGATTTTTATGATGATTAATTATCCGGATTTGATATAGCACTACGTTCTATGGTTCGGACATTCACAAAGGCTAAAAGTCTGTTATTGTCTACTTCACAATAGCTGACTTCACAATAGCTGACTTGCGCGTAGGGCTATATCACCCTAGATAAGCTGACGCAATCCGATCTCAAAAGTATCAAGCAAAAGCAACAAGACTAGTCAGCCAGAAAAACAATAAATAGACTAAATCAATCACTTGAGTTGATACAGGCAGAGAAATCTGATGACGAGCTAGACGATACGACGGGGGTCACGCTGCGCGAACGCTTATAATCTAAAACATCTTTGATAAGTATCCTTGCGCTTGAGTCATTCATCATGAGTCTTAGTCCAGGCGATTTAGCACCCCAGTTTACCCTTCCTGATGCTGACGGCAATCTCGTCAGCTTAAGTGACTTTCTCGCTCAACGAGTGATTGTATACTTTTACCCCCGTGACAATACCCCAGGTTGTACGACAGAAGCCTGTGGGTTTCGCGATTTGTATGCCAAATACCAAGCTCAGAATTTAGTCATTTTAGGCATCAGTACCGATGATGGGACAACACACACTAAATTTGCGACTCAATATCAACTGCCTTTTCCTTTATTGTCCGACGAAGAGGGAAAAGTTGCCACAGCTTATGGGAGTTATGGCTTGAAAAAATTTATGGGTCGAGAATTTATCGGAGTTTACCGTAACAGTTTTATTATTGATCCAGAAGGTTATATTCAGCAAATTTATCGCCGTGTTAAACCCAGCACCCACGCCGCTGAGATTTTGAAAGAATTAAGCTAAGATCACCATTTCAGCATGAGGGATTGAGTTGTGAGTAAATCTATCACACGACTAGGACAGTTTGTACAGACAGTATTAGGGATTATTTTTCGCCATCCTGTTACCGGTGCCAGTGTTGTGCCCATTTTGCCCGGAGGTGATATTGTATTGGTTCGACGACGAGATAGCGGCAAATGGGCTTTACCGGGTGGAATGGTCGATTGGGGTGAAACAGTCCCCACCACAATTCGCCGAGAACTGACCGAAGAAACCGGGTTAGAATTAATCACAATTCGTCGTTTAGTTGGGGTCTATTCAGAACCCGATCGAGATCCAAGACTCCATTCAATCTGTATCTTAGTTGAAGCAGATGTCAAAGGCACTTTACACCCTCAAGATACTTTGGAAATTAGCGAAGTTAAGGCTTTCCCGGTGGATGCTTTGCCGATGGAGGATCTCAGTTATGATTACAAGCGTCAAATTCAAGATTATCTCGCTGGCCGCACCGTATTAACTTGATGAATCGCAGATCCTGTAGTATTTTAGTGAGAATGATAGGGGTGGTGCATGAGTGGAATGAGAATGTCAGTTAGAGGCGAGAATTCGTTAAGATTTACAGACTATTTAGGATAGAGATTGACTGTCTAAAATTTAAACGGATCTCAATAGAGTTCCTGAGTAGATCAAATTAACTCCAACTCAATCAACAACTCTAATGATTCATTTCCGGTGAAGTGGGTCATGGGTTGAGGAGAGTCCAATTTGGACTGTTCCAGGAATTGTCATGACACGAATCAAGTCAAAACAGCAATGTATTTATCTATTCGTCATTCTCATATTAGACTATCTCAAGGAAATCTATTTTGGCGGGAAGTCGGTTCTGGGTCTCATTCACCCATCATCTTTGTACATGGCTCTTGGAATGAGAGCAGTCAATGGGTACCGGTGATGAAATTCCTCGCGGCAAAATATCACTGTTTTGCACCCGATTTATTAGGATTTGGGGAATCGGACGCAGCGAATAATCACTATTCTATTGATTTAATGGTTGATAGTTTAGCCGAATATTTGAAGTTATTAAAATTAGAAAAAGTTCACTTTGTGGGTCACTCTCTAGGAGGTTGGATTGCCGCCAGTTTTGCTATCAAATATCCGGAAAAGGTAGCCGATGTCGTCTTAATTTCTCCCGAAGGGATTCAGATTGAAGGTGACAAAAAACGATGGAAACGGATGCGATCGCTGCTGGGGCCTCCTGCCTTTTTATTGTGGAGATTACAGTTAATTTATCCTTTTGCTCAGCTTTTAGGAAAACATCGAAAAATTGATGATTTGTTGCGGCTACGTCAAGCCATGTTAGAATATCCAGCTTCTACTCAACTTTTAGTGAAACGACGCTGGGCAGAATATAAAGCAGAACTATTAGGTGAAAAGCTTTATGATATAAAGTCGGCGCTCTCAATTTTACAAGGAACTCAAGATAATCAGACCGCATTATCTTTAAGCAAAGCTTATGCGCTCGCTACACCGATGGCCGAATTAAAATTAATTCCATCAGCCGATCATAACTTACCCGAATCTGAACCGGATGTTGTCGCTGAGTTAATTCAAGATATTTTAGGCTATCAATTTTCCCTTGTCAAACAACAAGAGTTAAACAGTGATTATAATTCTGATGAGTGATAGCGTTATTCTCTAATATACAGTAGAGACGTTATCGGTAACGTCTCTATTCCAAAATATTACAAAGAACGAAGTGAGTTAAACGTGGGTTTTTCTTCCCTCTTCCTTCTTCCTTCTTCCTTCTTCCTTCGTGAATTTATTTAGTAGCGTAAAATAGCAGCGGCAACCGCTTTTTCTGGAATTTCTTTAGACTCAGTCACATATACTGTTCCCCCATTTAAAAAGGTTTGTAAAGCCGCTAAATTCAACAAATCATCATCCTCAGGTTGGGGTTGAGAATGTAA
>CAYNXM010000407.1:0-4338 GCA_964401105.1 uncultured Lyngbya sp.
CAGTTCATGGAGTCCGAGAATAGTACCATAGAAATAACGGGAAGCGTTGACATTTGACACATTCAAGGCGATGTGATGAACTCGTCTTAAACTACCAACTGACAAGGTTTTCGCTTCAGGAATGGGACTCACTTTCATCACGGCTGTTGGTTTGTTGCCCAGTTGATTATTTATTGATTGTAGTCCAAACTATGACTATTTGGACAACGTTCACAAAACTTAAGCTTCTCGTTCCAGAATCAGTGTCACCGGCCCGTCATTTTCGATATTGACTTGCATCATTGCACCAAAGACCCCTGTTTCAACCGTCAAGCCGCTACAACGTAACTTTTGTACAAACTGATTATAAAGCAATTGAGCCTGTTGAGGGGGGGCTGAGCGGTCGAAGGAAGGACGACGACCTTTTTGACAACTGCCATAGAGGGTGAACTGACTCACCACCAGAAGCCCCCCTCCAACTTCTTGTATCGATTGATCCCAACGGCTTGTATCATTGTTAGGATCGGGAAATAAACGTAAATCTAGACATTTGCGAACCATCCAATCGAGTTCAGCTTCTGTATCGGTTTGAGCAATACCAACGAGTAAATTTAATCCTAAACCAATTTGACCCACTACCCGACCTTGGACAATGACTTGAGAGGATTTAACTCGTTGAATAATGACTCGCATTCAAAAAAATCAATTAATGTTTTAGCTAGCGGTTGCTATTATAAACTGCATCGATTTTATTGTCACCCTCAATTATGAGCTACTGGAAATAGAGACTACACTCACACTAGAAGAAGAAGAGTTTTCTGTGACAATTAAAGTAGCTTGCACATCCGTATAAGTATTGTCACCTGTGGCGCTGGCAAAAAAGCTAGCACTAGCAGTATTTCCTTCAAAGCCTCGATCATCTTGTAGCCAATCTAACCAGGAGAAACCGGTAGTATTGCCGCCTATAATATCCTGCTCTGAATCCACTGGGGTAAAATAATTTAAGTTTTGTATTTCCATAGCTTTTCTCATACTCAAGTAAAATAGATAGAGTAACTTTCCCTATAGTTAATCGGTAGCCAATCAGAAGTTAGAGAATAGAAGATGCGCCCTGATTGGTCTTCTATTACTAAAGTAATCTTTCAACTCCCTCTCCGGTTGCCAGATTGGCATATTTCCTCTCTCAATCCCATAAAAATAGCCTCTATCCTAGTCCTTAACAATCGAATAGAGGCGGCTAATTTTTATTCAGCTAGGTTTATATCAGAACAATTATCCTGATATTTTTTGAGTAGAAGATGAGGAAAGTCTCTCAGCGAAATACTTATTGAAAAATGTACTTGCTAAAGATAAAATCACAGGCCCGATAATAAAAGCTAATACACCAGTCACCTGAAATCCTGGGACAAAGATGGAAGCCAGCCAAAAACACAATCCGTTAACGATTAAAGCAAAAAATCCTAGACTTAAAACCGTGATTGGTAAGGAAACAAGACTCAAAGCCGGTTTAATTGATCCATTGATGACTCCAATGACTACGGCAGCAACTAAAGCAGCCGGAAAGTTAGCGAGATTAACGCCTGAAAACAGAATATCAACAACCAATAAACTCAAGGTGGTTGCTAATATCGTTAGAGCATATTGCACCATAATAACTCCTAAAATCTTAGTTAAACAACAATATGTATATTTCTTTTAACTATTAATGTAGCAAATTAAGAATATTTTATACTCATCCCTAAGACAGATTGGCTTTGTATCGTCTAGTCAGAGGTGTAATCTTTCAGTCTATATCGGTGGAATTAAGGAAAGTTCCGAATCAATTCTATAGCGTGTTAACTGTTCTCGTAAATTTACGGATAGACATATACTGTCTGTGGTTGCTAAAGTAGATATAAGTTCAACGATAAAATTTAAAGTCAATTCGGTCAGGATTTTTCTGAATCGAATTTATTCAAAAATCCTAGAACACTCAGGGGTGGATCAATAATGGGATGTATAGAGAAAAGCTTGATTGCAAAAAATGAATGGAATTTGTACTCTCAGTAACGATTTTGTTTACGATCAACTAGTTGCCTTACTCAACAGTATTGAGGTCAGACTAGGTCCAGATACTCCAGTCTGTATTTATCCTTTCGACGATCAACTTAAAAAAGTTAAAGCCGAAGTTGAGAAACGACCCAACGTATTTATCTATGATGATGCAGAATCGATTCAACGTTGGGATAATTTTATGTTCAAGATTGCACCTGAGCGGCTTAATAAAAAAGTCAGGCTTTATGGTGCTCACCGACGCTTTTGTGCATTTGATGGTCCATTTGAGCAATTCGTTTACATGGATGCAGATACATTATTGATGAGTTCACTCGATCATGTGTTTGAAAAACTGAATGATTATGATTGGGTGGTTTATGATTTTCAAACTTCAGATTCAAGCAAAATTTATAATCTTAATTCCTCCAAACTAAGAAGTGTATTTGATCAACATAGAATTGATTCAGAAATATTTTGTTCTGGGTTTTATGGCTCCAAGCGAGGGTTATTTGATGCGGAAAGTCGAGAGGGATTCATTTCTCTACTCAATGGAGGAGAGTCAGAAATCTTATATGAACGAGCCGGAGAGCAGCCTGTCCTGAACTATATGGTAATGCGCTCAGCAATTCCTAGCTATAACTTTGCTCAGCAGTTACCTCAGGAGGAAAGAGTCGGATGTTGTGTCGTCTCTAATCATTTTGCAGAAAAAGATCATATTTTGTATGACAAAGGGAATCGTTTAACTTATGTACACTATATTGGCATTGCTCCTCAAGTGATGCAAGCGGTTTGTCAAGGACAAAATATCGAGTTTCCCTATCGAGATTTATTTCTATATTATCGTTATCTTCATGAACCTGAAAAAAAACCAATTTTTACAACTCCAGGTATTCCTTATAATGCCATTCCTCAACCCAGCTTGTTAAAACGAATCCTGAAAAAATTGAAAGTTGTAAACTGATAAAAATCATGAAACGTGGAATTTATATTGTTGCCAATGATGCCGTGATGGAGAATGCTATTGCGCTAGTTAATAGTATTCGCTGCTACAATCCTAAGATTCCTGTTATTTTAATTCCTTTTAACGATGAATACTATCAAGTTGCAGAACAGTTAGGAAATCTACATCAAGTTCAGGTTTTCCCCGACTTAGAATTTCTCGATCAATTTACCCAAAAAATAGGTGATATTTTTGATCGAGATTTTCTCAAACTTCCGAATAAAATGAGAAAGCTAGCCGCCTGGTTTGGGCCGTTAGATGAGTTTTTATATATTGATACAGATATTGTTGTATTTGAAGATATGGCAACGAATTTAGATCAACTTAAAGCTGTTGATTTCTTCTGCTGTGATTTTCACTTTTCCGGGGAGAAATTACGGAATATTTTTGCACCTTATGTGTTAGAACATCAAATTTTTACAGAGACAGAATTAGAAGATGTATTTAATAGTGGATTTTGGGGTTCAAAAAAAGGAGTAATTACCCTCGAACAAATGTATGAAACCCTAAAAGAATGCGCTCAACATAAAGAATATTTTGACTTTACTGAAGGGGTAACTGACCAACCTGTGATGAATTATTTAGTGTTGAAAAATATGCCTAAACGGAGTAATTTAGTAAAAGTTCCAGAAGGTGCGCCGGGAAATTGGGGCGGTTCATCTCACTTTAAAGAAATCGATCATGTTCTGTATGATAATGGTAAACGATTAAAATATATTCATTGGGCAGGAACCCCAATTAAACCGGGTGGTTCCTATTGGAATATTTGGGAATACTATCGTTATTTACATGAAGATACATCCCCATTGCAGAGAAAGCTACAGCGTTTAATGCCCTTCATGACTCGTACATAAAGTATAGGCGAAAAATTACTTCTCAATTATCACTATCTCTAAATTTTCCCTATCCTCCGTATCCTCCAACAACGGGGGTTTTTAATATATATAAAAATAGTATTTCCTTTTAGTAGCTATACTCTTGGTTGACTCAAAATTATAGTCTAGGAACTACATTAGCTAATATTTTATTACCAATATTTTTAAATATAGCGTTACGCGCTCTTGCAACAGGCAACAGTATGCTATGGAATAATACCATTTCTCTGTAATCATGCACTCAATCAATTACCCCCTGTAGTCCCCCTCCTCCCCCCTTTATAAGGGGGGACACAGGGGGGTGGGGGAGGCGAGCTGCCGGGGGTTTATAAATCGACGGGTTGGCTATCTTGACGGGTTGGCGCGCGCGCCTTCTGGGAAGTTGGCTAGCGCCAAACATTTCCCGTAAACATTTTACGACGGGTTGGGCTGGCGCCCAAACATTTTACG
>CAYNXM010000408.1:0-17220 GCA_964401105.1 uncultured Lyngbya sp.
ATCTCCTCAAGCGAGTCCAGCAATTCAAGACAAGTGCGAGGAAATAGACTTAGAATTTCTAGTTGAGGATGTTACTAAAATTCTCAAATCGATGAAAGTTGGTAGCGATCGCATTAAGCAAATTATTCTGAGTTTACGCGATTTTTCTCGCTTGGATGAATCTGGTTTTAAAGCCGTAGATTTACACAGTGGCATTGAAAGTACACTGTTAATTTTACAACATTGCTTACAAGGCGGGGAAAATCAATCTGAAATTAAAGTGGTGAAAAAATATAGTAATTTACCCCAAATCACCTGCGATCCTAGCCAGCTTAATCAAGTCTTTTTTAATATTATTACTAATGGGATTGATGCGATTCGATCCCATCCTGAAGGGGCTAAAAATCCTGAAATTCGGATTTCAACTGAAGTGGGAGAAGGGGAACAATTACGCATTGCGATCGCCAATACAAATAGTACAATTCCTCAACAGATTCAAGAGCGTATCTTTGATCCATTTTTCACAACTAAACCAATTGGTCAAGGGACAGGTTTGGGATTATTTGTCAGTTATTCAATTATTCAACAACATGGCGGCACAATTACGGTGCGATCTCAGCCCGGAGAAGGGACAGAATTTGAGATTTTTCTTCCTTACACATTGCTCAGATCAACCCATTTTGATTAAAATTGGCAATTGCGCGTTAAATTGTATCGCTATACGTGCTACAGTGAGGAGCTTTTACTACTTTTAAAGGTTAATTTTGCTCTGAGTAAAAGCTCTAAATTTGTGATTGTTTTTCCCATTTAAACTATATTAAACTATATTATGTTGGGCAATGACAACACAATATGTCCTGTTCCTTGGAAAAAGAGCAAGCGCCGCGATCGCAACTCAAGCAAGCCATGAGGTAATAATCCGCTTATTCCGGAGTTTCAGGTGTTTCTGGCGTTTCAACGCTCTCCCCAGTGTCCGGGGATGGAGTCGTTTCGATTGGAGCGAGATCCCCATCGGCTTGGCGTTGAATTTGATCTTTATAATTAGCTGGGGCCAGTTCAACTGCCTGAGCAAAGAATTGATCGGCTTCTTCTCCATTCCCTTGTTCTTTCAAGATAATCGCTTTAGCCAAAACTGGACGAAAATCCGTCTCATCACTCTTGATTGCCTCATCATAAATCGCGATCGCCTCATCATAGCGCTGTTGTTGAGCATAAACCTGTCCGAGAATTAACTGCACAGAGACTTGATCGATTGTACCCGGTTGAGCTTGATTGATCTCGGGTGCGGCTTTGAGGGTATCTTCAAGGATACCAATGGCGGCTTGAGGTTGCTGCTGATCTAACAGTAAACTCACCCATCCTTGCAAAGCTTGAATTTGACCCGGTTGTTGCTCAACGATGCTGCGATAGGTTTGAGCAGCGGCCTCAGAATCCCCCGCATACTGCTGAGATTGAGCCAAGAGGATACTATACTCGGTTGTCTCGGGATTGAGCTTAGAAAGGGTCTGTAGCGGCTCTATGAGGCTGTTAACCTCTCCCTGTCCTAAACTGATTAACTCAAGCTGAGCTTGCAGAAATCCTTGTAAAGCGGTTTGATTTTCAGGTTCGCGCTGCAATACTAACTCATATCCTCGCGCTTGTGCTTTTAAATCATTGATTTTCTGGGTTTGAGCAGATTGCTCAGAGACAGGAGTTGAGGGTTGACTCGCTTGATTTTCTCCAATGATGCCACCAATAATCGGCCCCATGGAAAATCCCACAAAAGCGACCAGGGACAGAATCAGTACTACTCCAACAAACCCACGGCGCTTATCTACCATAAAATTTAGACCTCCAAAATCGATCACAATGTTTGAGCCAACAGTTGAGCCGTTTTCAGGCGTACCTGTACCCTGACTGTGGTTTAAAGCCGCTAATCCCTGAAGCTAATCATCAGCAGGGATTTGACCCAGAACGTTTTTAGATGCAAACTAAAATGTGCATCTCAATTCCCGTTTCAGTACAAACCTAGAATCTCGGTTGAGATTCAACCGCTTCTGCCTTGCAGCTAATATAGTAGCAGAACCCAATTGGTAATCAGTCCCTATTTTCTATGAGATCATAGGAATCGGACAGACTTAATTTTGCCGAATTTTGTCAAAAGCTTTCGGATTCATCGATTTGAAAGTTGGATTCAGTAAAATAGGCAGAGCAATTACTGCTCAAAACTCGTCAAGTCAAAAAACTTGACCTAATCAACTGAGAATCCACAAATCATGGCTCGAATGTTTCAGTCGGATGGGAATCTATCTAATACTGTACACCGAAGCAGGGAATGATTGCCAATCAACAATCCCGATGTTGATGGATTCTAGCCGTTTAATAGAAAACATCAACCCTGATTTATTTTTCGGGTAAGGGTTGCATACTATTTTCAGTTGATTATTCAGTTCCCGCATGGGATGTGTCTCCGCTGCTAAGAGGTTCTATGAGTCCTTCATCTAATTCCCCCTCCCAAACTTCCAGTTCTGCTTCGGCTCAACCGATTCCCCCTGATGAGAATGTGGTTGAGTCATCTCAAGATGCTTCCGTTGATTCTAATCCGCCGGAGAACAATACTTCATCGGATGAGGCGCAACAACCGGCTGATGTGCCATTAGAAACAACCGTTTCAGACTCTACAGAGTCTCCCCCTGCGCCTGCGCCAGAAACCCAGGCTGAGAATCAGCCTGATGAGTCAGATGCTCGACTGCTACACCCGATTCCACCGCCGAGTGAACCCCGTCAATATCGGGCAATTGGCCTGGTGAAAGGACGTTATCAAGCGTCTAGTGAACAGTTCACCCAAGGGACGCTGTACACCCCAGACGGAATCGAAATTGATGCCGTATTATTGGGTCGTGTCATGAGTTTGGTCAAAAAACATCTTGACCTGAATGAAGAACATCTCTGGGTGGTTTATCCTCGGACTCGACAGGAAGAAGAAAACCTCCATGTCCAGATTGTTGGCGTTTGGGAACCCGAAACCCTAAAATCTGCTGGTTCAGAGGATACCACTGATTCAGATTCAGAAGCTTCCGATCAAGATCAACCCTCGCCTGAAGCCTCATCAGATTTGGCCCTGGCTGAAATTGAACATGGCTATTTTTCTGTGCGTGGGGAAGTGGTTTATCAGTCCCAGGATGATGAAAAGTACGTCATTATTAAAATCCGTCAAGCTTCTCGCAAAGACAGTGACAAACCTAAGTTTTTTAAATTAAAGCTGAACGGTTTAGCGGGTCTGCGAGCAGTGGGTCATTTTTGGGATTTACACGTTCGCCTTGATGAGAATGCTCTCAAAATTGAGGAAAGCCACGATATTGGCTCGATACCAGTGAAGCGCTGGAAAAAACCATTTGATCGAAATAGCAGATTCTCCCCAAGAGGCCGGGGTAATTATTCTGGAGGTGGTGGCAGTCGCGACCGTGGCGGCTATAAACCCCGGTCAGATTCTCCTCGTCCGGCCGCAAGTTCTGCGCCGAAGCCAAAACCCAAAATCCAGAAAAATAAGTCAGAATCCTCCTAAATCTCGGGGTAAAAAGGCTCTGTTCATCGGAATCGGAGCCACGGGTTCGCTGAGGGTAAATTGTCCTGCTTCAATCCATTGTTTTAACTCCTCAGCGACTTGACGAGACCGAGAGAGACTGGCTAGGGGGGCAGTTCGGATAGATTTGCCCTCAATCGATATTTGACCTTGTTTGAGTTGAGCATAACTGACTAAGCCGAATGTGGGGCGGACTCGCCGAGGAATGGAAAAATCTACAACAGGCGCGACAATATCTTGATCTTGCACCGTACAATGCACAATCACTTCTTCTGTGAGTACGGGTAGAGGCACTCCCACCCCTAACATTAATGATGGGCCGTAATTTTTGAAATAGCATCCCCTCACCCAGTAAGGATTCATGGTTTTTGCATCTCCAATTAAAGCCAGAGTGGCGGCAGGGCCGATGGGGGTTTGGTTAGCAAGGCGTTTTTGCAAAGGAAAATGCTGCGTTCCTTCCCAGCTAATATAACCCACACCACCTCCAAAAAAGATACGGGTACCGATACCCACTAAGTTTAATTCTGGATCGTTAAATAGCGGTGCGATCGCTCCAGGATTAGCATAAACGGCGTTATTTAAATTGGGTTGCAATAAGCCGAGATAAGTATACAATGGGCGATCGCCCCCATTGACTCCAACAATAAAATTTTGATAAAGATTGCGTGGGTTAAATAAATAAAATTGGTTAATGGTGTCTTGAGTAATCGTGGTTTCTAATGCGCTCCGGGGATAACAGTCATTCACCCCTCCCACGGCTCGTAGATGAACCGATTTCCCAGCAATTAAATCTTCAATCACATGAGCGCCTCCCCGGTCTCGGGCCTCTTCAGTGTCTTCTGCGACTTGGGATGCACCTAAGTATAAATCCACTGCACCAAACCCTGAATAAGCTGGTACACCGTTTAACCAGCAGTTACGAATATTGATCGGGGGATCGGTATGTCCTAAATTGAGGATGGCCCCAGAGGATTCCATTGGCTCAAACGTACCAGTTGTCACCACATCTATTTTTTTGGCAAGATCGCTAATGGGGGTATTGGCTGCGGCTGCTTTAACTTGTTCCACTGTCCACACCACAGCCGATTGATTACGGATTTTCTGATTAATTTCGGCAATTGTTCTCATGATTTTAGAGGGGATTAAGCGATAATTGATTTAGATTGGCAGCCTTGCCTATTTAGGGACTGAGTTGAACCAGTGGAGTCAGATTTCTTAAACCTGAATAGAACTTTTATAATACTCTCTCACACTGGATTAAACTCAATTCAATAGCATCCTAATTCATTCAGAGGAGATTTCAATGGAACTGAAAGATATCATGGCATTGGTGCATCCGGCTTTAGCTGTAGCTGTGGTTTTTCCTGCTATTGGGATGGCGGTTAATTTTGCTTGGCAAACCCGTCAGCGACGACTGCAAAATTCACAACCCGATGGTAAGAGTAAAATTCCCCCTGTTGTCGGGCGAGAACATCTTAAAATTGGGCGTTGGTTAACCGGTTCAGTAGTCGGGGTGAGTTTAATTGCTTTGGCTGCATCTGTTACCTTTAAAGGGGTTTTCAAAGACTTCTCAGCCGATAAAATGCCGGAGGCTATTTTTGTCGTTCTGATGTTTGTCGCAACAATTACTTCTTTGGTTTTTCTTTACAAAGCCAAACCCAATCAACCCTTATGGCGAGGCATCTTTGCCGCCCTCAGTAGTGCGGGGTTAATTATATTGGGTTCTCAAGATGGTATTTGGCGATTGAGCAATCAGTGGTATATTTCTCATTACTATTATGGCATTGCCGCCTCTATATTAATGATTATTTCTCTTGCTATTGTACCGGAAATTTATAAAGATAAAAAATGGAGAATTGCCCATACAGTCTTAAATTGTATTGCTATCATCCTCTTCTTCGGACAAGCTGTTACCGGATCTCGGGATTTATTTCAAATTCCCGGAAGTTGGTAATTAGCGATGGCTCACTCGAGAAGTCTGTAGAGACGTTGCATGCAACGTCTCTACTCATAATTAAGCCGTAATAAAGTTTAAATGTTCTCCCGGAAGTTCTTGTAAATCCTTGAGTGGCCCTTCCATTTTCAGGCGACCTTGTTCTAATAAAATCACCCAATCTACACGGTTAATCACTTGCGGACGATGACTAATTAAAATCGTTGTTTTTCCACGACGAAAATACAACAGTTTATCCAAAACTTCTGATTCACTTACCGGATCAAGACTAGCTGTAGATTCATCTAAAATCAGCACAGGGGGGTCAGTAACAATAGCACGGGCGATCGCTAATTTTTGTCGTTGTCCCCCAGAAAGATTCGCACCAAATTCACCTAAAACGGTTTGATATTTGTCAGGAAGTTGACTAATAAATTCATCCGCCCCTGTAATTTTACAGGCTTGAATAATTCGTTCAAAGGGTAAATTGGGATGCCCCATGCGGAAATTTTCTAGAATACTTCGACTCCAAAAATGAGCATCTTGAGGCACTAAAACTACCTGTTTTCGTAAGCTTTCGAGGGATAAATCTTGTAAATTATAATCATCAAACCGAATATTACCGGATTGCAGTGAATATAAACCCGTAATCAGCTTTGCTAAGGTACTTTTTCCACAACCTGAACGACCAATCACTGCTATTGTTTTTCCACCCGGAAAAGCAACAGAAAAATCATCCAGTAAATTAATCCGCCCGCCGTAAGCAAAGGATAAATCCGTACAAATGACATCAGAATAAGCTGGAATATTAACCCAAGGTAATTTGCTTCTATCCTGTATTTCTGAGGTGGCATCAATCACATCAGCTAGGCGTTGATTGGCTGTTCTAACTCGGGTTAAATCATCGACAAATTTAACTAAAGATTCAATCCAACTACTAATATTTCGATTGAGGGTAATAAAAGCCAGTAATTGCCCAATACTCAAAGCATCTGTAATTACAAATTGGCTACCAATCCACAGAATAGCAATATTTCCTACCCCGCTAATTACCCCAGAAAACACATCATTAACCACACCAATTTGAGAGGTGCGAAAAGCTAGATTTGCTAAGCGGCCAAAACGCCCTTGTAGTTCTTCCCATAATTGCTCTTGGCTAACAGTTGTTTTGAGAGTTAATGCCCCTTTAAACGTTTCGACTAAAATCCCTTGGTTTTCTGATTCTAACGCAAAAAATCGTCTTGTTTTTTGTTGTAATAGCGGTAGCAAAATTACCGTAGAACAGGTCATTAGTGCGCCAATAAATAAGGCATAAATTGTTAATGGTACATGGTAAATGAGCATGACGATCAAAGAGACCAAGGCGACAAAAAACTGACTCGGCAAACTCACAATAAATTGAGAAATTAGTTGATTCAGTTCTCGAATATCCTTGAGACGGCTGACAATATCTCCACTGCGGTGAGTCTCATAGAAATTGAGGGGTAAATGCAACAGTTTACGCCCAAACTCTAAAACAATTCCTAGTTCAAGTCGTTGAGCAAAATGAACAATTAAATTAGATTGAACTAATTCTAAGGCACTACTAAAAATATTCATTATTACCACCGCAATGGCAACCCCTGTTAGGAGTTGTAAATCTCCCCGTACTAAAACATCATCTGTAAGAATTTGAATTAAAAAAGGAGAACCAATTGAAAGCACACCCAACACAATATTAATTGTTAAAACTTGAGTTAATATTGGGCGAAATAGTAAAACGCGCTTGACCCAACGCCAGAGGGTTGTTGCCGCATCACTAGTCTTCAGAAAAAATCGTTCAGGATCGGGTTCTAATAATAAACAAACCCAATCTTTCCAAGCATCTTTAAGCTCAGATTTAGTCAGATAAACCACTCCCACAGAGGGATCGGCAATCACATATTTTCGGCGATGTTTGCCATACAAAACAGCCCAATGATAGCCTTGCCAATGAATAATCATCGGTAAAGGAGCATGATCTAATTGCTCTAAAATGCTCGGGTCAGCCCGCATCGGTCGGGCATTGAATCCCATCGTATCAGCCCCTTGTTTTAAGCCGAGAAGGGTCGTTCCTTGTTGACCGGTGCCTGAGACTTCTCGTAAGTGAGAAAGGGTAAAAGTTCGTCCATAATATTTAGCAACTGAAGCCAGACAAGCAGCGCCGCAATCTTCTTCACTATTTTGTAAAACTATTGGAAATTTCATAAACTTTTGAATACTAAAAATATCTAGATGTGAGCCATTGACGAATACCAATCAATCAATAGGGATAATACTGTCATCTATTTCAATCGCCTGGTATTACATCAGGAGAAATTTATATTTCTTAGGCTATAACGCGACTCAGGGGTATCCGCGAACCGCTGACGACTCAATTGAGATATAATTTGATTTAAATCTCTGATAATAATCGCAATTTTAATTAAAAACGAGTCCTAGACAGATGCTGCTAAAATATCCCTGTAAGGGAGACAGTTTTTCAATTGTCTAGCCAAGAAGTCACATCGCTATATCAATGGCGCGACCACAAAGGAAAGGCCGTTTGGTGAAAAAATCAAGAAGATCGATAAAGCTTGGAAGGGCTGCCGACACCTGACTAGGGACTGAATCCGGAGAACTAGCCCCGTTGCCAAGGTTTCGTCAGTCTCAACCCGCTTATTTATCGTTTAGAGAATTTCCGGGTGGAAAGTCATACGATATCGAGTTAAATTGTTTTAGATCTAATTTTTAGCGACTATTAATTCTCAATAATTTGAAGAAACTTTAGCCGTTTTAGTAGAAGAAAATCCGAGTTAATGGGATGAACTAACTAACTCTTCTATTGCTGTTGCATCTGTCGGCAGTTTTGCCGTCAATATTTCTGCCCCCGTATCAGTGACTAAAACATCATCTTCAATCCGAATTCCCCGCACATCAGCAAACTGTTCTAACTTTTCCCAATTCACCGTTTCTTCGTATTTTTCTCGATATTCTGGATGGTTTAAAATTCCAGGCACTTGATAAAATCCGGGTTCAATTGTCACTAACATTCCGGTTTGCAACGGTCGATTTAATCGCAAAAATCCTAACCCAAATCGTTTGCTACGGCTGCGCCCCGGTGCATATCCCGCCAAATCTCCTAAATCCTCCATATCATGCACATCTAACCCCAAGATATGACCCACACCGTGAGGGAAAAACAAAGCATGGGCATCTTGTTCAACTAAAGATTCTGGGTTACCCTTTAAAATGCCCAGATCCACCAATCCTTGAGCCATAACCCTTGCTGCGCTGAAGTGAATAACCTCATATTCAACCCCCGGTTGAACCGCCTTAATACAAGCATCATGAGCCGCTAACACCACATCATAAACATCTCGCTGGGTTGGGGAAAATCTTCCCGACACCGGCCAAGTCCGGGTGACATCAGCAGCCCAACCCAAGGGCGTTTCTGCACCCACATCAGCCAGTAATAAATCTCCCGGTTGCACCCGATGATGATAATGTTGATTGTGCAGTACTTCCCCCTGCACCGTTACAATACTGTTATAAGAAACACCCATATTTTGCCCTAAAATTACCCCTTCCATCACCCCTCGAATATTAGCCTCGTGGGTTGCATCTTTCGTCCCCTTCATCCCCGCTATATGGGCAGCCACAGTCACCTCAGCGGCTTTTCGGAGTTGGTCTAAGCCATGGATATCGTGAGTCAGACGAAGCTGAATAATCGCCTCAATCAATTCTCGATCTATTCCTTTTGTTTGGGTAGGGTAATAAACCAAGCGATTGAGAATCTGATGCTGTTCGGCTTGGGTTGCGGCATCTTGTACTAAAATAGTGGCAGCTTCCTCAACCTGTTCGGGTAAGTAAGATTTAGGAAATGCATTATCTGCCCCAATCGCTTCGGCAATTTCATCCCGACTCGGCATTTTCCCATGCCATAGGGCAGCACCCGGTGGGGGATTATCTAAAAACAGTTCTAATTTGCCTTTCACGAGGCGAATAACAGCATTTTCTAAAGGCAATCCCGCAAAGTACAGGAAATGACTACTAGCCCGAAAGGGATAAATATTGGCGGGGAAGTTACGAGATGGACTGGTACCCGACCAAAGAATAACTGGAAAGTCAATTAACTGCGCCAGCTTTTGGCGGCGGTCGCGAAGGGTGTGTTTTTCTGTCTCATCTAAACTGATTGCGAATGACTCAGTATCTGTGGATAATTGCATCGGCATGATGTAGTGAGATTGACTCAATCTTTTGATAGTGCTCAAGAGTAATTTAGACTCACTCTTACTCGTTCAGTTTAAAATCTATTTTATAGCGCTACGTAATGAAGTTAGGACATTTTACCATTGCCGATTGCCGATTGCCTATAACCCTTCAACTCATTTTAATCGGTTTTTGTAATTTTATAATTTTCTACAGTGGGAACATCAATCACATCTGTAATCTCAACCACCTCATTCGTTTTCACTAGAAAATCTGAACCCATTTCTGCAAACATTTTTAGTTTATCAAAAAAATTAGGATATTGAATGGGGACTACAATTGCTTGAATAGGACGCAAAATCATTTCTCCCATATCAGCATGAAATTCAGAATTAGATTGAGAGGGATTATTGAGATCATCAATCAACTCTTCTGAAGTCTCTTGAATTTCATCTTGATCTGATATTAAATCTTGAGAGATATTCTTACAGACCAAATGCTCAAATTCAGACGTGAAGTGATAGGTCGGCTTTCCCCGTCGTTGCCAAAGGGAGAGAATCTGACTAGCTGAAAAAGCCTTGTAACGCCCTTGATAGAGGGCCTCAATCACAGCTAAATCAATCCAATTCGGCGGATATTCTGTCAACCACTCGATCAGAACTTGCTCAGTGGTTCGCTCACCCAAATCAAAGCTATACTGATTGAGTAAAGCCATCGAACGAGCGCAGGAATCATAGGGTGATTCTATCATGAATCAAAGAGTGAGTCATTTGTTAGATATCATGGATGATAGGTTCTTTGATCGAGATTGTAATCAATGGCTAAAACGGTTCAGATCCACCGGTCCAGTTAAAATCACTAATGCGGAGATTTAATGAACCCACACGACGTACCGGGTTAATTCGCAATAATAGTCCGTATGTTCGACGACTATATTCTAAGGTAAATTGATTATCAACAGCTAAACCATTGTCTAAATTAATGGAGGATTCAACCCCCGCCCGTAAGCCGCCATAAATTTGTTGGATTAAGGCAAGAGAAAGAATTTTTTGATCCACTCGGCGATCGAATAAAAATGGAGATTCACCATCGAGGGCAACTTGAGTATAAGCCACACTAAATCCAGTGTAGTCTAATACATCTTTAGAAAAATGACCCAACTGTCCCTGTAGACCCACCGTTCCACTCAGGTAGGATTGAGATTCATCTTCACTATAAAGGCTAGTGACTCCCCGAGCAACGAAAAATAACCGCACAAATGGGGCGATGGGCCGAGGAGTATATCGCAGTCCGGCTTCAGGAGTGGGGGGTAAGGCTTCCCCTCGCCAGAGAAAAATAGGATAATTGAAGGTGGCAAAGGCTTGAAATCGACTGAGATCGATGCGATCATTGTCTCGATCAATTGCCAGTAAATCTAGGCGGTCTGTACGGGCATTAATATCTTGAAAGCTGGTTTGAAAGCTGAAGGTTGCCTCAGAATTTCCCAACTTATATTCAGGAGAAGTGAGAACAGCCCCAATACTACTACGAACCCGTTGAAAACCCAAAGTTCCATTAAATAAGCGATCGCGATAACTGTATTGTCCGGTTAAAGTATAGCCTTTAAATCGTTGTTGCAGTCGCACACTGGTACGGTAGGCATCTTCATCTAAATTGGGAAAATTCTCAAAATCACTAATTAACAGTTTTCCCTCAAATCCCGTTGTCGGGGTAATTTGCCCAGAAATGTCCGTTCTTAAGCCATAAAATCGTTCATCAAGGGGGCTGAGATTGTCTTGAAAGGCGCGTTGAACTAAAAATTGTGGCGATAACTCTAATTCAAACGAACCGACACTGACAGGCGAAACATTCCACTGGATAAAATAGCCATCTAGCTCATCTAAATCATACCCAATTGAAAACGGACTCGGTTCTCGTTGCCGCCGATCAATCACAGTGCGATCGCGAAATAAGGGTAAACTAAAGTTTTGGTCAAACACCAGCCGAGAATTGCGGGTAATTAACTCATCTTGAAATTGTGAAATCCGGTTTAACTCGGCAACATCCGCCCTTAATTCTAATTCCGGGGGTGAAAATGGGTCATTGGTAATGCGGACATTGGTTGCTTGCCATTCCCCATTCGGTGTAATATCAATTCGTTCGGCTTCAAACCGTAAACGATTGACATTCCCTGCCACATTCGGTAAAGAAAAGCCGGAAAATTCCACATCTGTCCCTGTACCTGTTTGCAGTTGACCCACCGGTTGGGTAGCGGTAATGCGATCGCTAATGGGGGCACTAGGCAAGACACCAGGGGCTAATTCTGTGGGTTCAGTCACGGCGAAATCCGATCCTGTGCTTGAGGTTAAGACCACACCCCGCGCCTCAAAAATTGTTCCGGTTTCTGCAGCGAGATTATATTCCATCCGCTGCCCCCGTACTACTTGATCCCCCCGAGTTAAGGAGACATTACCTTGTGCCACTGCCTGACGAGTGTTAACGTTAACCTGAGCGGTATCTGCTTCAATTAACGTTTGACGAAATCGAACCGTAACGTTTCCCTCTGCGGTTACCAGTTGTCGGGTTTGATCAAATTCTTGTCGATCAGCCGTCACTTCCACGATATCAGCCGGCAACACAAGTGGAATTTGAGGGGAGGAATTGGGATCGGGATTTTCAGGCTGCGCCGGGGTTTGGGTCAAATCACTGGGTGAGACAAGGTCGGCAGAGGAGAATAAAGCGGGATTAAACCCTGTTTCTGGCTGCCAGGGGGTTAAAACCGAATTTTTACTAAACTGATAGTAGACCTGCGATGCTGGGGCATCAGGAATGCTTTCTACTTTAGCTGAAGCTGTGGATGTTTCTAAAGATAAAGTAGGCCCTAGGAGTTGGGCTGAAGTGTTGATTTGCGATGCCATATCAGATGTGCTGGGCATCTGCAACTGATAAACAACCGTATCCCCATAGACAATTGGCAGTTGGGGTTGGGGTTCAACTTCTACAGGATTCAGATGGGAAGAAACTGTTTGAACAATTGCAGGCGGTTCAGGGGGGGGGATCGGATAGGGCATAGTTCAGCAACAAAAACGACGCAGCTCACCTTAATTATTAGATCAAACTGCGTTGAGAATTATAGCAATCAAAAATGATGAATGAGAATCCCACAGGGCGGGTCAGATTACCCAGGATCAAATTCTGACGCGATATTATTAATTAATGATTGAGGACTGCTACCAATCGGCATCTTAAAATATGCAATGAATCTTCAGCAGCATTACCCATATAGCCGGATGAATGCTGCTTTGGGGGGTTTTAGTCTAAGTCTTTGCGCTTGGGGTTCCGGGCTGGATCGTTAGAGAGAAATCCAAACACAAACAGACCCACAAAGAACAATACGACAATATTAACAACGATTTTTAAGGTTAGCATGAGCGAACTTCTCCAGCAGCTTATAATGATTAGATACAGAACTTGTTATCGGCTGTCGATAACTTCATTATCATATCTTAAATTGACGTACTTCAAGACTAAACTTGCGTGTTAAGTCTGGGAGTGATGGCGAGATTGATCCCTGAGATATTTTTGCGATGGGAACAAGTATTGCTCTACCGTGTACAGCCCCAGGTCGAACAGGTTAAGCGCTGCGTAAGGCAATTGGGTCAATATCTGTTGAATATCTTTATTCAGACTTGTTGAGCTAATGTGTAGTGATTTGGCGCAGATGTATATTACCCTAGCGCGGGAACTAAATTTAGAGCAAACTCGACCCTGAGTCCACATTCTGACCTCGGTTGATCGCGGTATGAGGCATTTGGAGATTAAGATGGCGATGACACAATCACCCCACTCATCTGAACTCTTATTTTGTGTTATTCTACACCACAAGAACAATAAAGGCGATCGCGAAATGTTGCACCTTCAATTCGTTTCAACCTTAGTTTCTGTAGCCGCTTTTTTGTGGATATTTCAACCCCTTTGGATCAAAGCACAAATTGTTCCCGACAACAGTTTAGGAAACGAAAATTCTGTTGTTGTTCCTCATCTTAATATTAACGGCATCAATAGCGATAGAATTGACGGTGGCGCAATTCGTGGGTCTAATTTATTTCATAGTTTTCAAGACTTTAATATTGAGAATGGACACGGTGCGTATTTTTCTAATCCTGAAAATATCACTAATATTCTAACGAGAGTAACCGGAAATAATAGTTCTAATATTTTGGGAACATTAGGAGTACTCGGAAATGCTAATTTATTTTTCATTAATCCCAACGGTATTGTATTTGGGGTGAATGCCAGATTAGATATTGGCGGTTCATTTTTTGCTTCCACTGCCGATGGAATTTTATTTGAAAATGGGGTTGAGTTTGCCGCCTCTAATCCAGTATCACCACCGTTATTAACAATAAATATGCCATTGGGTTTGAACTTTCGAGAAAATCCCGGAAGTATTATTAATCAGTCTATTGCAGTCAATCAGCAAAATAATAGAGTTGGCTTACAAGTCCCTAATCAAAGCACTCTTGGGTTAATTGGCGGAGAAATTCGATTAGAAAATGGAAAAATAACCGCTCAACAAGGACAAATTGAATTAGGCAGCGTTAGCGAGAATAGTGTTGTGCGGCTCCAGACTATTCCCTCATTGGGTTATAATGTGATTTATGATAATGTGTCTGAATTTGGAGATATTAGCCTGACTCAAAAAGCAGAAGTAGAGACAAGCGGTAACGGCGGCGGCGCGATTAGCATTCATGGAAGAACGGTTCGTTTAACAGAAGAATCGAAGTTAACGGCTGATACAAGGGGTAACCAAGATGGAGAGGGAATTTTTATTCAAGCCCATCAGTTTATTGTTCAAGATGGCTCTCAAATTTCTGCCAGTGCTGTGGAAGAAAGCACCGGAAAAAGTGGAGGCATTCAAGTTAATGCTTTAGAATTTATCGAAATTATTGGCACTTCTAATCCTAGTTTAGCTGATAATAATAGTTCGGGGGGAAATCAGGGAGATAATAACAATAATGAAAATTCAGAGAATCAATTAAAGCCCAGTAAATTAGCCAGTGATGCCCGAGGTTTTAATCAAGCTGGAGATTTGATTATTAATACTCAAGCTTTAACCCTAAGAGATGGAGCAAAAATTTCAGCTTCCACGATTGAAACAGACGGTGGCGGGAATATTATCATTAATGCTAATGATTTTGTTCAAATTATTGGTACTTCAATAGATGGTCGTCGTTCTAGTGGCATCTCAGTACAGACGCGAGGAAATGGTCAAGCCGGAGATATTACCATTAATACCAATCAATTGATTTTGCAAACCGGAGCAGAAGTTTCAGCCTCAACCTTTGGTAATGGTGATAGTGGCAGTATTAATATTAATGCCAGCCAATCAGTTGAACTAACAGGCGTATCCACCACCGGCGAACTTCCCAGTCGTATTATTGCTGAAACCGGTGAAGCCAGAGAAACTGTTGATGTCGGAGTTGTGATGGGTAGTGGCAGTGGCGGAGATTTGAAGCTGACAACCCCTCGTTTAATTGTCCAAGATGGAGCAAGAATTTCTGTTTCTACCTTTGGCCAGGGTGATGCTGGAGATTTAATTGTTCAAGCTGAGCAAACCCAATTGCGGGGAGTTTCTGTCAATGGTTTATCGAGTGGTTTATTTGCCTTTGTCGAATCTGGAGCAACAGGAAACGGAGGCAGATTAATCTTAGAGACTCAACGTTTGCTGATCGCAGAAGGCGCTAAAATCAGTGGGGCAACTTTTGGTGACGGCAATGGCGGTAATTTAATCATTACAGGGACAGAAATAGACCTGGTAGGGACTTCAGTCAATGGTCAAGTCGAGAGTGAAATAGCAGTCTCTGTTGAGCCAGAAGCACAAGGCAATGCAGGAAACCTCAATATTGAGACTCAGCGCTTAACCATTCGAGACGGAGCAGTCATCACAGCAGAAACCTTAGGAAATGGAGATGGCGGCAGATTAACTGTTACTTCTGAGGAGATTGAAATTATCGGAGAATCTGCTAATGGTCAGTTTCCTAGTGCTTTATTGGCTTCTGTCGGAGAACAAGCCAAGGGAAATGAGGGTGCTTTAACGATTTATACACAGCGTTTGATTGTTGCAGATGGAGGGGAAATCTTTACCGGGACTGCTGGGGATGGCGATGGCGGGGATTTAATTATTCATGCTAATGATATAGAAATTAGTGGAATTTCAGCCCAGACTCAGACACCCAGTGGATTATCTGCTAAAGCTGAATCTACCGCTACAGGTGAAGCGGGTGAATTAACAATTAATGCAGAAACAGTCACACTCAAACATGGAGCAGCCATTGATGTGCGTTCAGAAGGCACAGAAGCCGCAGGTGATTTAATCATTAATGCTACTAATATTTTTCTCAATAATCAAGCCAGTCTCAATGGTGAAACTACAGCCGGTGAAGGTAATATTACGCTGAATACATCCGACCTCAGACTTGGCAACAATAGCAATATTACAACCAATGCCACAGGAAAAGCCACAGGCGGTAATATTACCATGAATACCGAAACTTTAACAGCTTTGGAAAATAGCGATATTTCTGCCAATGCTGAAGATGCTTTTGGGGGTCGTATTATTATCAATGCTGCGGGGGTATTTGGAACGGCATTCCGAGAGCAACAAACTCAGTTGAGCGATATTACGGCTACCTCTGAATTAGGCCCCGAATTTAGTGGTACGGTTGAACTCAATACCGAACTTGACCCCAGTTCTGGATTAATTGATTTATCACAAACTGTTGTTGACCCGAATGATTTAATTGCGGCAGAATTCTGTAGACAAAGAGGTAATAGTGCATTTACAATCACTGGAAGAGGAGGAATTGCCGCCGACCCCAATGATAAAAGTACAGCTGATCAAATTGATGTCAATTTAGTTGAACCTGTTGCGACACAATCTCGAAATTCATCCCGAACACGTTCTGAGGTAGACAACAATCAACCAATTTCAAGCTTAGATATTATTCCCGCTAGAGGCTGGATACGAGATGAAAACGGGGATGTCATTCTTGTTAGTTATGACCCAACTAAAACAGCAGTGCCTCAGCCGCCATATCATCCCTATCGTTGTCAAATTCAGTGAGTTTTTAATTCTCTCTTTATCAGCAGTTCGTTCAATTGCAGTGACATCAGCCATAGTAAAAGTAGTAAAGTGTCCTAATTTGTTATCACGTCACGCTACACATTCCTCAAGTCCAGAGTTTAATAATTAAGGCTTAACTTTTATAAATTAAGTGATTAAAAATTCATATATTTATCAAGGTATGATGACATTGTAAAGAAAAATGCTTAGTATTCATTGCACGAATTTACTGACGGGTTGGCGCGCGCGCCTTCTGGGAAGTTGGCTATCTTGACGGGTTGGCGCGCGCGCCAAACATTTCCCGTCACGCCAAACATTTCCCGTAAACATTTTACGACGGGTTGGGCTATCGCCCAAACATTTTCCGTCTCCGTCAGGGGTTGACAGCTCAGGGTTCGGTTTTGTATGATATTAGATATAGAGTATAATTAG
>CAYNXM010000409.1:0-7351 GCA_964401105.1 uncultured Lyngbya sp.
CGATTTCAACCCCATTGAGCATTGGTGGCATCGAGTCAAAACCGCGATTAGAAAAGAATTACCATTACAGAATTTTGATGTGCACAAAGCCGCTTCGGCGGCTTTTCAGTATTTGTAAATATACCAGCGCTCAGTGCTATATGAACTAGTAACTTTTTTGAGTGACAGTATATATACTTGGTGTGAAAAGGCTGCGTTCACCACACATTGGGGTAAAACTAGCATTGCTGTTACCAGGGGCAATCTAGATAATTTTGCAGGAACTACTTAGAAAGAGCAATCTGTGTTGTTGAGTTCATCAGTATTTCTGCTCGTGCTAGGTCTGCATTTTATACTATCAAAAATTGACTTTTCCTCAGACATTGGGTGGTAGTGGATAGATTTTTTGACAACTCCTTATGGTGTTGTCGCATTTGTTGTTGTGTTTTGAGTCTGAGTCGTCATATTCATCGCTTGATTTTGAGCATCTAGAAGTTGTTGTTGGAGAGTAGCAGTTGCTTGACTTTGTTGCTGGTCAAGCTGTTGTTGCTGTTGTAAGAAAGATTGGAAATTTTGCTGCTGATTTTGAAGTTGGTTCGTTAGCGCCGTCGCTACTTGACTTTGTTGCTGGTCGAGTTGTTGTTGCTGTTGTAAGAAAGATTGGAAATTTTGCTGCTGTTGTTGCTGTTGGTTCCCTAAATTGGCGATCGCAGTAGCGACATTCATCCCTCCCACGCCACCGACCACAAGCGCCCCCACGGTTAAAGTCCCGCTAACCAATACATTGGGAGTTTGAATATCAATGGTGCCAGTTTGATCGTCAATCCGAATACGCTGATTACCAGAGGTTGTAATTTCCAGACTGCGATCGCTATCATTGAGCCGTATTTGATGACCGCCACTGGTTGTGATATAAATACCATCCTGACTTTGAAGACTCTGATCTTCTTCAGTAAACTGGATTTTGTGGCCGGTGCGGGTGGTAAAACTTCGTAGGCGAACTTTCCCGGTATTGGAAATTGTCTGTTTGACTGTTTCTGGTGGGTTATCTTTTCCATTCCACACCCCACCAATCACATAAGGACGGTGAATATCTCCATGTTCAAACGCGACCAGTACCTCATCATTAATTTCTGGCAGACAGTAAAAGCCTCGATTCACCCCTGCGCCGATGCCGACAACCCTGGCCCAAGCACTGGCGTGGGCGCTGCCATCCGGTTCAGGGTTCAGGGTTGGAAATTTAACTCGCACTCGTCCTAATCCCTGTGGATCATTATTGTGAGTAACAATCCCTACTAGGTGAGTTTGACCGGGTTTGAGCGATTTTTGGGGGGAAAGGGTATTAAAAATTGATCCGCCTCGCAATCCCCGAACGCTGAATTCAGTGGTGTATCGGCCTTCTTGATACAGATGGCGGGTTTCTGTGATGTAGTATTGACCGCTATAACGTCCCATCCCGGTTAATTCAACGACTTTTCCCACGCGAATTTGAGGATTTCCTGGGGCATGAGAGTCGGCTTGAATAAATTCTCCGCCGAGTTCATTGTAGAGGGCCTGAGCCATCGTTTCAGCCACTTTAGGACTGGAAACAGGCTTGTCTACAACAATCATTTTAGGTGGGGGAAAATTACTGCCAAAATTAGGACTGGTGAAGCGAGTCCCTGAGGTATTCGTTCCCACAACCTGATTAGAATTACCATGAACTTTCGTGATCATTTCATCTGTATTGGCAACTGAAACAATTGGTTTTTTCTGAGTATAATCCCAGCTTCGCACTTCTACCGACTTTACTTGTTCAATATTCGTGACTCGAACTCGAAAGCTTTCAAAATCTTGCAGCCATTGTAGATTTAAGACATTTCCAGCTTTAGGCTTGCGGAAAAATAATTTACTATCTTGAACAAACAACTCAAATCCGACTCGGGCTGCTCTTTCCCGCAAGAATTCCATATTCGTTTGATTTTCTTGGAAAATATAGGCATATTTTTCTCCAGCGCCATCAACTTGCCCCAATAAAATACCCGCCTCTTTCGCAATTTTTTTCACGATATCGCTATCGGTATAATCTTGAAATGAGCGGTTATAATAGCCTCGATGGAGACGATGGGAGATATCATACCCTCGAACAACAATCGGAGCTTGAGTGGCATGATTAAAATGGGTTTCAATGGCTGTAATTTCCCCTTCTAAAATGTAGTCTTTGTTTTCTTGAGCAAATTCTGAAGATTCAGTCGTACTTCCAATAAAGCCAATTCTGATTCGTTTACCAATTTGAAGTAAGGGGTCATGTTGCCAAGTTTTTGTTTCATCATCCACCGGAATATAGGGATTATTAATGACTAACGTAAACATCCCTGGTAAATGAAGGCTTTCTTCAACAGAAATTTGGATAATATCGTTCATTAAACTAGAAAGCGCTGATGGAGAAGCGCCTTCAATTTCAAGCAGGGGACTGGAAACGTAGAGACTATTATTCGTTGCCATCGTTCAACTTTTCTATGCTTTTTTTATTTAAGAATTTGTTGTCGCGTACTGAATGCCCGACTGGCTACACCTAAATCGACTTCTTTGAGTTTAAGAGTGACCCTAGCTCTGAGAGGAGTTCCATTTGGCATAAACATCGTTAGTTTATAATCTAGGCTTTCTACCATACAGCGCATATAATTTTTATCCCCCCAAATAAAGTAATAAACGGGAGGTCGTCGTAATTCTAGTGATTGTGATGACAGATTTTCAGCACCATATTCTACTAAAGCCATAGCATCGGCTGATACACCCGTTAACTGACTCGAAAGACTTGAAACTGATGACTGAATAAAAGTAGAAGTCACACTAGCAGAGACTAATCGTTCACTATAACCGCCTTCACTTTCAAATGGATCTTTGAAGGAAGCAAAATCTACAGCATCTAAAATAGGCTGAATTTTATCTAATACATTTTCACCCGTTTCATGAGTATCAAAAACTAGGTCAGTTAAGGTTAATTGATAAGGTTCAACAAAACCAAAATTTACCTTTGGTAATCCTCGGCTAGTTCGCGCACCTTTAATATCTTCAATTGAAACACTACGACTTAACTGAAGATCGGTTGGATTAAACTGAAAACGAATGATATTAGCAGCTTCTCCACTTCTAGGAATAAGAGCTGCTTTCACCAGTTTTCCACTGTTAAAACCGGAACTTTGATAAAGTGACATTGCTTGAGCTTCTTTTTCTTGCTCAAGTGTCAAATATGTCTGATCTCGAATAGCATCAGCAGCAGCAGCAGCCTCAAGTAAAGCGATATCAGCAGTGCTTGTCAATACATCACTAGCTACACTTGAAAACAGAGATGAAGTTGAACTTGACGAGCTAGATGAAGTTATGCTTGAGGAGGTAGATGTGCTTGAACTTGACGAAGTTGAAGTAGATTGTGTGGATGAACTTGTTTTAGCCATAATTTTTTTTACTTTAATTTTAATCTACTTAATAGCATAACATAGGTTTTTTATTGAATAGGTTTCATTAAAAGTTATTTTATTATTTTTCTGACTCAGTTTACCATGGTAAACGATTATAATAAGATTTAAAACTATATCGCTCTCGTTCTACTTGTAATCGCTGACAAACCACACTATAAATTTCTCTTGCCAATTCCTCAAGATGTTCAGAAGTGACCACTTCGTCTTTAGTATCCTCTTCTTTTTGAATAGATACTAAATCTTTTGATTTAATATTTTCTTCTAAAGAATAGATATCTTGTTCAGTTAACGGTTGAACTTTATGACCTTTTTTTGAAGAGACTTCTTCCTTCAATTTTCCTCGATTTGCCAAGGTCTGTTGCATTAATTCTTTAATTTGACTGGGTTGATTTTCAAACTGAGAAGCTCGAATTTCACCTCTTGCACCCACCTGAGTGCTGTCTGGAAGCAATTGTGATTTTGGGGGTTTCTTTGGTCTGGATTGTTCGTGATTTGAATTTTGTTTAGGCTTCTCTTCTTCTCCTATAAGTTCCTCAATATTAGACCAAGATTCAGGAACTAAATTCCGATATTTTTGAGAATTAATTGCTGGTTTTGCTTGAATTGAATCTTGAGATTTTTGAGATGGATATCTAGTAGATTGAATAGAATATTGTTGGCTACCAAGTATTTTTTGACTTGTAATATTTTCAAAGACTCCTTGAATTTCCGGTAAGTTTCCGCGAGATAGAAGTTCTCCAACCGTTTGATTACTTTCATCAATGAAATTGGACTGATTTAACTTAGATTCTGACTCTCTTTGTATTAACGGCAAATTGGATTGACTTTTAGTCGTTGAAGGTTCTTCAGTTTCTCTTTGGATTGATGGCAAGTTTGATGTTTCTCCAATGTTAGAAGGTTGAGTTTCTCTCTGTATTGATGGTGAATTTGATACTGCTTCACTCTTAGAAGGTTGAGTTTCTCTCTGTATTGATGGCAGGTTTGATATTTCTTCACTATTATCAGATTTAGTTTCCCTCTGTATTAATGGCAGGTTTGATTGATTTTTAGCAGTTAATGGTTCAGCTTTTTTCTGAATTGATGATAAATTCGATACTTCTTCACTATTAGAAGTTTCAGGTTCTCTCTGTATTGTCGGTAAATTCGACTGATTTTTAATAGTTAATGATTCTTGAGTTTCTCTCTGGATTAATGGTAAGTTTGATAGTTCTTCATTGTTAGAAACTTCAGCTTTTCTCTGTATTGACGGTAAATCGGGTTGACTTTCAATCGTTGAAGGTTCTTGAGTTTCTCTGGGGATTAACGGTACATTCGATACTTCTTCAGTATTAGCCGTTTCAGCTTTTCTCTGTATCAAGGGTAAATTCGATATTTCTTCACTATTAGAAAACTTAGTATTGTTTTTTTGAGTAAAATTATTAACTTTATTAGATAAAAGTTTATCTCCTAATATTTCTCTAAATATAGTAGACTTTGAGGGTTTTGAATGAGAGGTATAAGGTTGAGAAGTGGAAACTTGAGGCTCTTGATGAGTGTTGCTACTCTCATTATAGAGGGAAGTTGATTCTCGTCTAACTTGAGAGTCTTCTGATATAGGGATGGAAGATCTTTCTGGATTTAAAATAGCTGGATTTTGGCTAAAATCAGACTCCCCATTATTCGTTTGCTCACGATTTAATTCTGGTACTTGAGAAGAATCAAAGTTTGTAGAGGAAAGAGATTGTTCTTGAAGAATTGCTTGATTTCCTAGTTGAGGTTTTGACTCGACTAAAAAAGGACTTTCCCAATCAGAAAATTGCTGTAATTCTCCTCCCTCACCAGAAAATAAAGATAAGTCTAAAACAGACAGGGATTTTGCGCCGAGGGGTTGTAAAAACTTTTGTCCTAATGGTGAACGAGATACTAAAGGATTTTTGATCCCTAATGTGGGTTCTGAGGGAATATTTTCAGATGTAAATTGCTCAGAATTTTCAGTCATATTTATTCAGTTAAATGTACAGTATTTATATCATTTAGAAGTATCCTAAAGAATCGCGACTTTGATAAAGACCAGCACCACCTGAACCGACTGGCCTGATATTAACTTGTAATCCTTCATAAGCTAAAGTTAATTCTTCAATGGCTACCGAACTTCCTTCCGCTTGAAATCCTGGCGCTTTCCAGGCAGTGGGAATGGCTCCAATTAACGTCCAAGCTTGCATCGTTTCTCCGGCTTGGTTAAACATTAAAATATTAATATTACGACGATTTCTAATGGGATTACTCATGGTTGTTAACATCCAATCCCAAAATAAAGTATTATCAGTCATCCCTCTTTTTAAGGTAATATCGTCAAATTCTGCATGACCAATAAATACTCGCTGCTGATCGTTTAATCCGCCTTCTAGATAGCTTTCTTTTTGCAAGGTAGCACCGAAACCCGAGCATTCAGAAAAGGAAGCAGAAATTGTGTTTTCCATTTCAATATAAAAGCGATTAACCGTAATATAGTTTCTCCGGGATTCTAACGGATTATCTTGTTTAATCGGGGTAGGAGGTAGGTTTTTTTGAGAGGGTAAAATACGAGAGTTGAGTTGAGGTAATTTTCTAAAATTAAAAGACATAAATTTCCTTGATTATTAAATAAACTGCGATGCTTCCCACTCACTTATCGTCGTTCGTGAGCGATCTGAATATCTCTTAGCAGCATTTCATAGACTCGACGTTCTATTTGCTGTTTTAAAGCCGGATCTGCTTGAACTTTTTGAGCAATTTTGTAGAGAAAATCATTAGGACGTTTACACTGTATTTTGGCAGGAGCAATCGAACCAATGGGAGTTCCGAGATTCTCAGAAGGTTTGTGAGGAATTGGGGTTTTATAGTTAGAAGTCATATCAATAATTGAGTGAATTAATCTAGGGATTCTAAGGGAACAAGTCCTGTTTTAATTAAGAGTTGTTGTACCTCTTCTGTTTTAAGAATTTCTGCAAATTTCTGACCAACAGGGGTCAGACTATTATCAAAGGAATAAACCACTGCTAGGGAATAAGCTAAGGGATATTGTCCGTTTTGAAATCGCTCGACTGATGGGTAATAACTCCCTTTATCGTCGCATAAATCAGTGGCGGGTGTAATCGATTGACCACTATTACGAATGAGCGGTTGTACAGAGGGTCTTAATCCTTTAGAGAGTGCCAAAGGATACACAGAACACTGCTGGAAAACCTGGCTAAGGGGGCCGAAAGACAGACTACCAATTTGTCGGTCTTCAAAGTCCCGCAGGATGGTTCTCATCGCTTCAAATGTAGGAATTTGACGGATGAGATTAGCATTGGCTTCAGTAGTAATAAACTGATCGCTAGATGCATTTTGCCACAGTCGCCGGAACTGAGCGATCGCCCTTTCGTCTTGTAAAATCCGTTCTTCAAAAATACGAATAGCTTCTCCGTCGGTGGGGATATACAATTGCACAGGTAAATCTGGCCCCCCTAACTGTTTCCAGTTGTCAATTTCTCCAGTATAAAGTTGGCGCAGTTGTTGCAGGCTAATCTGTCCGTTTAAACTACTAGGTAGAGAATTCTGACGGCTTTCGTAACTGAAGGCAACAAAGAATACTAAGCCATCATAAGCAAAAGGAATGGCATTGAGATCGCGATCTAACTGTTCAATTAGACTGGTAATGGCAAAATCAGCCTGTTCAGTCCTCACTCGGGCGATCGCTGCTTCTGTGGTTGGTTGAGGTTGATAAATCAGTCGCAATTTAGAAATTCGTTCCTCTAATATCTCTTCTAAAGTCTTCCCTTTTTCCACTAAATTTTGTTGCCGGACAGCATAATTCCAAATACTATTTTTTTCGGCTGTATATTTAAAGGTTCCTTTGGGTACAGCGGCAATATCTTTGATGCAACAAGGGGAAAAGCGCTCATCAGCCA
>CAYNXM010000410.1:0-15778 GCA_964401105.1 uncultured Lyngbya sp.
CCGACTATAAAACGCCGTAGAGGGAATCCTGTAATAGTCGAACAAACTACTACTAATAGTACCTCGAAGGAAGTTCTGACCGCTCTTGTTGAGTATCAGAAGCCTACATCTGAAAGCGAAGCGTCAGTGTAGGTACATCACATTACCACCATAAACAACCAGATTTATCGTTTTGATAACTGGCTGTATAACTTATGATAGCATAGCTAGATAACGATGAGATAGTAGAGAAGTTTGCATTTTTGATCAAGTAAACTGACCCCAAATGGACTCAGCTCTTTGAACATCAATGCTCATTTCATTGGCTTTTGCCTGGGCAGATGCAATGAAGGCATCCTTGGGAATATTCATGTCTGATAACTGTTGTAAATATTGTTGATACTGACTTTCTTCAGCCGTTAGTTGAATTGGCATGATCAATCGCTTCCAGATTGCTTCTGCCTTTTTCTGATCGAGTTTTAGCTCTACTGCTTTAGCTTGAGCCGAAGTAATAAATGCCTCCTGCGGAATATTTAGATCCCAAAGTTTAGCCAGATATTGCTCAAATTGAGCATATTCATCTTCATCAACTTGAAAACCCATTGAGTCGGTTGGCGTTGTACTGGGGACTGATGGGGTCTGAGGAGCAGAAGCAGGCTGAACGGTTGTTGTATTAGGCGTTCTACTGTCTTGACTGACTTGAAGCGCGTGATCCATAATCAATTTTTGGATAATATTATCCTCTCGTTTATAATCAGGACTATCTACACCCCCAAGCTTGCTGAGTTCAGTTTCTCGTTGCTTGAGATAAGCCATCAGTTGGTGATAAAGCTGTTGTTTTGCTTCAGGAGTTTCGGCGGCGGAAATCTTGGCTGAAACTTGCTTTTGAATTTCCTCCCGATCCGGTCGGCAAGCTAATACCTCTAAGACCTGAACGGCTTCTTCCCAACTGGAAGCAATATCAATATTTTTAGAACCCGTCACTGTATTTTTAGTGTATCGAATCACATTCTCTTGGGTGCTGCGGTTTTCTTCAAATTTCAGTATCTTTAAGGCTCTCGCCTGAATCACTAATCGAAAAACGTCCGGATCTTCAGGGAAAACATCCCAAAACGGTAACTCTTTCTGAATATGAACCGGTATGGGTGAATCTTGATGCTCACCTCGTAACTGCGATCGCTTGGCTTCAATCATCTGGCCTTTCCAATCCTGGTATGATCGGCGCAATTGTTCCATGCCATTAATACAGCGCAAAGAGAAGCCACCGACTTCCTGTACAAATACAACTCGATGCCGTTCCTGTTCCCCCAGGGGTGTAATCGCATCGTCACTTCCCACTCGTTCTCGCAGGAGAGGAATCAGTTTAATTGCCGCAGGATCACTAGAGTTGCGTCCCCCCACAATCGCTACTTTTGTATTCTGAGCGGGTGTAAAGCCAGCATCATCCCCCGTGAGAACACTTTGTGAAAGTTGAATCAAAGGTTGGGATCTTTGATGCACAATCCGAACATTGTTGCGAACACTTTCTGTATTGTTTTGTAAAATTTTGAACAGTCGATTACAAGCGGCTAAATCCTTCTTAAGTTGGCTATTCTCAGGAGACTGCTTAATAATGCGCTGGGCTTTGTCGGCAATCTGATCCTTAAAATCTTCATCGTTGACCGCTGGTAATTCTGTAATATCAAACAGTTGCATGACTTCGTTGGCCTGCCGTGTTTTTTTCCACAGTGGACTGGCATCTCTAAGAATGTCCTCGGTCATCGTGCTACAAATCTGATTCAGCCCAATTTCAAATTTACTCTGGCTACCATCAGAAGCCCCCGCAAACCGTTCAATCATGTCTTGATAGAGCAAATTGAGTTCTTCGCGGTCATAGAGCTTCATCCCATTGATATTGAGGGCATCAGCACTATTGGCTTGTTGCTCAGCAGACTGCTTGAAGTCATCTCGGAGTTGACTTAGTTTTTGGTTGAGTCGGGCTAATCGCTGTTCTAGGCGATTTAGGTGTTCTTCCATTCGGTTAATCACTTCTAAACCTAGGGCACGGGCTTTACGTTGAATTAAGGCAATGAAGCAACCTTCAAGACCACTGAGAGCCTCAGCGCAGCTTTTTTCCATCTGCGTTTGTTTGGTCAGCCCAAATGAGGTTTTGGTCTCGGCAATGTCTTGCACAGCCCCGTCATATTGGCGCTGACGATTGATTTCGTTGGGTTGCCAAACTCTTTCAGATTCCCGTCGAAATTTTTCAGCCATGTTTGCAAAGACTTGACGAACATTGGTAATAAAAGCATCAGCAAACTTAGGGCCTCGATTGCGATCGCGAATAATTTCGTACAGTTCTTGCTCGAGGGCAATTCGTCCCCTGCGGATAATCTGATTGCGGTTGTCATACATCTTTTGGAGAAAATCGCCATGTGCTCGTTCGTCTGGGCTAAGTTCTCGTAAATGATTGGCGCGATATCCGTCTACTGTAGGCTGTAGATAGTCTAAAAATTCTAAAATTTTGCCTTTCTCCGGGCCAAGCAGATTCGCTCCTTGGAAAGTACATTGCAGTTTATCTCCTGTAGCAATTTCATTCCGAATACTATTGACCCAGCTTGCAATTTCGGTAATGAGCGCTTTATCGTTAGCAGAAGATAGATCGCTGAGCAACTCTGAATCTGTTAAGCGCATCCGCTTAAGAATATCAGTTTGGATTAAGTCCATCATATTAGACGGCAATGGTACAGACTCATTGATCCACCAATTGACTAAATCACCTGCTAAACGATTAAAGATCGTTGCCCGAATTTGAGCAATTGGGATTTCAATGGTTGCCAAACCAAAACTCATAAAGTTTTTAGGGTATCCTCGACCACCGGGATCAGCTTGCGCCCACGAGCCTTTAATATTGTCTCGGATAGACCGTTTGTGGGGTGCAAAGTCTGAGGTTAAATCTAAGAATATATTTTGAGCCGTCATCTCGCGCAACTGATCGAGATTGAATTCAACTTCCCCATTTTTTGTGCCGACTAGATATGTAAAATCAAATGGTGGCCGATCTTTATATCGAACTTCATCACTAAGCCCCTTACTAAATTGGGCGACATATTCAGTCCGGTGGTCAGAAAAATAGCTCAATTCCATCAGTGCAGCATAGCCATTGGCCAGGACACGATCCCCAACATTAATGCTGGCAAAGGCATTCGGCATTGGCGCAATGGCTGTAATCAGAGGGCTACCCTGGCCTTTGAGCCAATCGCGGATACAGTAACCCAAGTCCAGCATCATACCGCTTCCGGTTCCTCCTGACAAAGAACCGACAAGAAAGATATTAATGCTATTGCTGTAAACACGGATGTCATATTGATCTTGCATGAAATTTTCATGCCCTTTAACCCGCTTACAAGCTTCATTGAACTGTGCTTTAATTTTGTGATAGTTATAGAAAAACGCAAAACGACCACAGGCACGAATTTGCCCCGCACCGGCTTCTAAAGCCCCAATATTACGTTCTAATTCTTGCGGAAACCAGGACTCAATCCACGGAAATTTAGACATATTAGTCATAATGTCACTGACTTCTTTGCCGCTGACACTAGCCCAATACTTTTCGTTATCTCTTAGTGGTGAACCCGCAGCTTCTGGATTACCAATTTTATAATCTTTATCGGTATCAATCCACAGGAAGCTAACAATTGGTAGTTTATACAAATGTCCGTAGCTTTCTTCAATTAAACGTCTCACCCGTAACAATACTTCAGCTCCCGTTCCTCCCACACCGACAAGAACGGTGGGAACCATGCTTTTTTCTTCTACAGTTGCTGCCATATATCCTCCGTGATTTTTAGGTAAAAAATTAACAATTTAAGAAAGAATGAAACCCTGATATTTTTAAGAGTTGCCACACGATAAGAGGCGTAAGAGCACTCCAAAACAGTGCATGACCTGTTACAATTCTGCCGGATAAGCTCCAATGCATTTGTAGTAAATCTTGAAGAATCCATCTATCTAAGGGTAAAGCAATTAACCACATCAAAGAAATCCAGGCTAATCCTAAACAGATGATAATCCACTTCAAGTTACTATTGAACCTTGAAAAGAAGCGATCTGAAAACAGTTTATTAAAATCACTCGGTTGTCCGGTAATGTAAAGGCCTTTTGTCCGAGCGACTAATAATTCTAATTCGGGTACAGTATTCTGAAAAACAATTGCATTAATTTTGACCCGATTTTGAACGGCTTGATTCAGCAGTATTCCCGGTTCTAACTCAACCCCTGAATCACTGACTAAAAGTAGCTCTCGGCAAGATTGATTGATATTACTGAGTGCTTGAATCCCTTTTAGAATGGGATCATTGAGATTGTCAAGACGTGGTTCTTCTCGTTGTGATAAGGGTAGAGCTTTTTCTACCATCCCTCGATCTAATTCGGCTTTTAAAGTATTACCATCTGCTGCAAAAGTAGGTGTAAGTGGAACAACTGTTTTACTTCTAAAGCCAAAAATTTGAACTTGATTCGGTTTGCGTAACTTGTCACTTTCATCAATATAAGCCTTGACTGCTTCAATTTCTTGACTCATAATCGTCCCTGGCGTATTAAATTGCTCGGGTTCACCATAAGTGCTGCTGCTTAAATCTAGAGCCACAGCCACTGCTACATTGGGTCTTCCTAGACCCAGCAACCAAAGCAGAGCAGAGAGTAACAAAAAAGTACTGAGAAATATCAATGGATATTGAAAAAAAGAGTAAAGCCATATTGGCCGACGACGATGTTTCATAGGGCTTAAAATAAATCATCAAAATTAGATTATGGAACCAATTCATATCCAAATTCTGATCCAGGAACTTTGTTATTTGAACCTCTCACAACTTCAACTAATACCGGATCGCTTTGACGCTCTCCTTCTTGTGTAAATCCTAGTTCCTTCCCTGAAGTTTCATCTGCCGAAATATTAACCAATCTCAGGTTTTCTAAAATCGTAGAGCGGGTTGCATCATCAGAAAAGGCATTAATGAATGCTTGTGTTGCATCATAGCTCATGGCAGTACGCCAATTCACAATTCCACCCCATTGCTGTTGACCTGCTTGCTTAAAGTTTTGAGCCTCAGGAATATCAGCAAACCAAGCAACTGCTAACACTAAACCTTCGACGCTTTCGCCTCCAGCAGTCAAGGTATCTGCGCTATAGAGAGAGTCTCCGCCGACTAATTTGAGTCTTTGTCCTTCCGGTAAATTGGAGTTGGCTCGGGCAATTTCAATCGCAACAGAAGTATAATCAGCATTAGGAATTAATACGGCGGCTTCTGCTTGATCTTCAAAAGAACTCGCGTTAACCTCAGCGCTAGCATTGAAACTAGAACTGCTGATATCTTTGAGTCCTGCCTGTGTATCTGTTGTTCCTTGTTGTTGTCCGACTAACTGTCCACCCAGTGCGATAAACTCATCTTCAAAGGCTTGACGTAAACTATTGCTAAAACTACTATTAGGGTTATAGAAAACCACAGCCCTTGTCAGATACAAATCATAGTAAACATATTGGGCTAATTGTTGACCCGCCGCTGCATCAGACGGCACTGTTCTAAAGAAAACATCACTACTTAAGGCAGTACTGGTACTCGTGGGTGAAATCATGGCTAAGCCAGCTTGTTTATACTCCTGTAGACCTGACTCACTAGCGCTACTAGAATTATGACCAATCACTCCCAAAACTGAATCATCTGTAATTAGTTGTTGTGCAACCAAGGCTGCTTTTTCAGGTTGGTTACCATCATTGACAATGAGGATCTCAAGCAAACGACCATTGCGTCCTCCTTTTGCATTGAACTGATTTTGGGCTTGGGCAACCCCTCGCAGCATTTCTTTGGCTGAATTTCTCCGACTATCTACAGGGACAACAACAGCTAAGGTAAACGGCTCACCCTTTTGACGGGCTAAAGCATTATTGTAGAAAATTAAAAGCTCAGGATTATTTTGGTCTCCTGCTACTGCACGCTTAAAGCTATTGGTAGCTTCTTGATATTTTTGTTGTTTAAACAGTTCAATTCCTTGATCTCTGGGTGGACTTGGAGTCTCTGTAAAAAGCGTCCTTTGTCCCCTAGAAAAACTAGCAGAATACTCAGAATTATCTTCTCGAAAGGGTGAAGTTGATGTAGATCCAGGTGTAGACGTAGATCCAGGTGTAGGTGTAGGTGTAGACGTAGGTCCAGATCCAGATTGCCCATCATCGCAACTTCTCAATATCAGCCCAGAACCAATTCCGAGCAAAGCAACTATCCCCGCTGCGATCGCAATTCTCTTGACAGGAAGCCTTCTCTCCGGAATAACCTGCTCTCTAGTCAAACCACAGATAACACAGTCATCACCATAGTTCTCGTAAGGCTCATGGCGACCTACAGGATTTTGATTGGAAGGCTGCTGACCATTGTCAGTCACTCCTTGGCAAACCCACTTTTTTCCCCTTGATGACATTGTTACATATCCTCACTTTCGATAAATCAACTTAGAGATTCATAACGAATGGTTTGAGTAGTATCAACAACTGTACAGAAACTGACGCTCAAGCTATAATCCAGGCACAACAAAAGCTATAGAGGTTAATCTTCGTGAGTTTTTATCCCTCCGGATATTGTACCAGTTTTAATGTAGGCTAATTGATACAGCCCTCTTAAACGAAATTTCAAGGATTTGAGGGATCTATAATTGGTACAGTTTTTAGCATGATTTTTGGCACGGATACTATTAACACCCATTCATACTACCAATGTAACAAACCACAATTCGGCGTAGCTCGATTAAGCTATTTTTGTTAACTTAACCTGAGTTCGGGATCACGAAGGGGCAGGTAGTAATGGGACTTTAGCTAGAATCTGAACTCAGTTTGAGGTTAATATAGACAGGATAGGCTTTTTAGGTTGACAGGGATACGTGCGGAACGCACACACGACCCGATCGCCTATTTCCCATGAGAGAAACTACTGCCTGCAAATAACTCATACGGTTCAAAACTAGCAAATTGTACAAAAGTGTCGCGTACAATTGACTTATATTATCTTCATGTTGCCCGCAGTATTATAAATAGCGCACAATTCCTATCATGAAACAAATCAATACTGACAAGCCTGCTGCTCAAACCACAACGGACGATATCGCCATTATTGCAGAAGATGTTCATAAATGGTACGGTAACAATTTCCATGTTTTGCGAGGGGTAAGTCTTTCCGTTAAGCGTGGCGAAGTGGTGGTGATTATGGGGCCAAGTGGATCGGGTAAATCTACTTTTATCCGCACATTCAACGCATTAGAAGAATTTCAGCAGGGAAGGATTATGATTGATGGTATTAGCCTTTCCCACGACTTAAAAAATATTGAAGAAGTTCGTAAAGAAGTGGGGATGGTGTTTCAACAATTTAATTTATTTCCCCATTTAAGTATTCTACAAAATGTGACTTTAGCACCGATTTGGGTACGGCGATGGCCGAAACCTAAAGCCGAAGAAGTTGCACTTCAACTATTAGAAAGAGTTGGAATTTTGGAACAAGCTAAGAAATTTCCCGGTCAATTATCTGGAGGACAACAACAACGGGTGGCGATCGCCCGGGCGTTAGCGATGCAACCGAAAATTATGTTATTTGATGAACCCACATCTGCCCTCGATCCAGAGATGGTGAGGGAAGTCTTAGATGTGATGCGTACTTTAGCCAGTGAAGGAATGACGATGGTTTGTGTGACTCATGAAGTCGGATTTGCCCGAGAAGTTGCAGATCGAGTTGTGTTAATGGCCGATGGAGTTTTAGTCGAAGAAGCCACACCGGATACCTTTTTTAGTCATCCAAAAGAAGAACGAACCCAGCAGTTTTTATCACAAATTATTTAAGTTAAAAATTAGGTTAAATCTATAGCTATCCAATTTAAATCATATAGCCAATCTTGTTGATAAAGGAAATAGATAAAATTATGAAAGGCTATTTATGAGTCCCTTTCACATTTGATTCGGTGTTGCTATATTTGTTTTGAGAGCATCTTAAAGCTGTAGATTTAACCTCAATTACACTCTCAGTTTAACGCAGCTAGACAGAATCTAACTCAATCTGCTCATCTTTTATTGTCTGGGGATACGTTATATTCTTGAAAAAATATGGGTTAGCCGCTCAATAAATGTAACAGAACGTTATCATTATCATTAAACTCTTGCATGATGAAGCGATCGCGAATAAGATAAAATTTGCGATTGAGGTGTTAACGATGAGCGCTAGAAACAGGCAACCACTTCGTAACCGAAAGCAATGGCGGATATTTTTACTCAGCTTATTGTTTTGCTGTTCATTGACTCTTTCTCAATCAATCGCTCAAGCCACAGAATCCAATCTATTGCAACAGGCACAAACCCGCTATCAAACGGGTGAATTTGAGCAAGCGATTCAACTCTGGCAACAATTAGCTCAGGAATATCAGCGGCAAGGGGATGATTTAAATCAGGCGATGGCGCTCAGTAATTTGTCTCTGTCTCAGCAACAACTGGGGCGATGGCAAGCTGCACAACAAGCCATAGACACCAGTTTAAATTTATTACAAAATCAAACAGATACATTAGCATCTCATAAAATTTTAGCACAAAGTTTAGATGTTCAGGGAAAATTACAGTGGCAAATTGGGCAACCTGAAAAATCAATAGAAATTTGGTATCAAGCGGCAAAAATATATCAAAAATTGGGAGAAACAGAGGCTTACCAAAAGAATTTACTCAATCAAGCTCAAGCATTACAAAGTTTAGGTTTTTATCCCAAAAGTTGCCAAACTTTACTGCAAACTCTCAATCTAGAAACATCTCTCGAACAAGGATGTAATTTATCCAATCAAACCATCAATCAGTTATTAGCTCAACCTCCGTCTGACTTAATATTTAAAGTCTTACAACACTTAGGGAGTCTTGAGCAAATTGTCGGTCAACTGGAACAATCTCAAACTTTATTGAATCAGAGTTTAACCATTGCCAAAGATCTAGCCGATCATCAAGCCATTGCGACGACTTATTTGAGTTTAGGAAATACAGAATGGGCAATTATAGAACGAAACTATCGCAAAGACTTAAATCTATTTAATACCCCAGAAGCAAAGTCTATTCGATATCAAGCTTATATTGAAGCTTTAACAGATTTAAATCAAAGTCCAATTCAGTTTTATACTCAAGCATTTCAACAAGCCGTTTCTGCTTTTACCCAATTGCAAGCTCAATTAAATCAATTAACCCTATTAACAGAAAGTCAACAGTGGGACAAAGCAACAGATTATCAGAAACAAATTCTACCTCCATTATCCAGCTTTGCACCCAGTCGAGGGAGTCTTTATGCTCAAATTAAATATGCCAAAAACTTAATTAAAATCAATAAAAATAATTCGACAAATTCACCACAAATTAATCAAATAGATGCTATTTTAAGAACAGCTATTTCTCAAGCGCAACAGTTAGGCGATACGCCTGACGGCACGCTTCGCGATCGCAAAGCAGAGTCTTATGGTTTAGGGATGTTAGGAAGACTATACGAAGAAAATCAACAATGGCAATTAGCCCAAGATTTCACCCAACAAGCCCTCAGTTTAGTCCCTACATATCATGATCCAGAATTAGCTTATCAATTCTCATGGCAGTTAGGGCGAATTCATCGAGCACAGGGAAATTTAAAAGAGGCGATCGCAGCTTATACTAATGCATTTAATACCTTACAATCTATTCGGGGAGATTTAGTAGCAATAGGCTCAGAAGTTCAGTTTTCTTTCCGAGAAAGTATTGAACCCGTTTATCGAGAGTTAGTGAATTTACTGCTCGAAAATGCTAAGAACTTAACAGCCACAAATCAACAGAAAGAACTACAAACTCAAATGGTAAAGGTTCGTCAGGTGATTGAATCTTTGCAGTTAGCTGAATTGAATAACTTTTTCCGAGATGCTTGCGTTCAAGCCAATCCTCAAATTATCGATCAAGTCTCTCAAACCGCAGCCGTCATTTATCCAATTATCTTAGAAGATCGTTTAGAAATTATTGTCAGTTTCCCCGATAATACTGAATCTTCCCTAAATTTATACACAACAACAGAAGTCAATGCTGAAGTTTTAGAACCCGTCTTAAGAGAGTTTAGAGATTTATTAGAACCGGAATTGGGTCAAGCTATTCCTGAAGTTGCCTCTCCCGAGTTACTAACACTATCTCAACAAATTTATAACTGGCTAATTCAACCCATCGCAGCAGATTTAAATAATCGTCAAATTGACACCCTTGTATTTGTATTAGATGGAGAATTGAGGAATATTCCGATGTCAGCCTTATACGATGGCTCACAGTATTTATTTGAACAATATCAGATTGCCCTCACTCCTGGTTTACAACTGCTCAATCCTCAACCCTTAACTCAAGATGACTTAATTGGGTTGCTGGCTGGGGCAACAGATGCCCCCAGTTTTGCAGGATTTGGGACTTTGCCCGGAGTAGACAAAGAGTTAAATCAAGTGGCTGAGCAACTGCCTAATGTGGAGAAACGTCAAAACGAAGAATTTACCCTAGAAAATATCCAAAGCTTAATTAATGAAATTCCATTTCCGATTGTTCATTTAGCCACCCATGGTCAATTTGGTTCGAGTGCAGACGAGACATTTATCCTCACCTATAACGACCGAATTAATGTGAAAAACTTAGATAAATTATTGCAAAAACCCGATGAAAAAAATCCCATTGAACTATTAGTATTAAGTGCTTGTGAAACCGTCAAAGGCGACGACAGAGCCGCCTTAGGATTGGCTGGGGTAGCGGTTCGAGCGGGGGCACGCAGCACCTTAGCAACCCTGTGGACAGTAGATGATGTCAGTACAACCCGTTTAATGGTAGAATTTTATCAAGAATTAGCCCAGTCCGGAGTGAATAAAGCTGAAGCATTACGAGCCGCTCAACTTAAACTGCTTCATCCAGAAGGAGATAATTTAAAGACTCGTCATCCCTTCTATTGGGCACCGTTTATTTTAGTAGGAAATTGGCAGTAATTCTGAATTAACCCAAGCTGAAAAAATACCCGACTAAATACAGCGATCCACATAATACCGTTAATTGATCCTCAGCAACACAAGCAATATCTAAAGCCTGCTTTAAATCGGGATAACATTTAACCTGGGCTAAATCCGGACAAACTTGTAAGGCTAATTCAGCCAGTTTTTCAGGTTTTGCTGAGCTATGATCGGGGACAGGGACTAAATATAACCGATCGCCCGGTTGCAGTAAAGCCTGGAAAATGTCACCATGATCCTTAGTTGATAATATTCCCATCACCCAACTGACTGATTGATAGGGAAGTGTATCCACATATTGACGCAAAGCTTCAGCCGCTGCTGGATTATGAGCACCATCAATTAATAACTGATCGTGCCATTGTGTCCATTGAATGCGCCCCAACCACTGAGTATTTGCCATTCCTTGCCAAATTGCATCGGCTGAAATTTGCCAACCTTGCTGTTGTAAACTATTTAACGTAGCAATAGCGATCGCAGAATTGAGTAGTTGGATTTCTCCGAGCAAAGATAACGGATATTCAATCCCTTGAGCAATAGCAGTGGTTAACCTCTGACTTTGCTGTTTCACAGTTGCGGGTTTAACCCAAGTCACGGGACAATTTAAAGCCTTAATTCGCGCTTCTACCACTGTTTGAGCCATTGGCGGCAATTGTCCGATAATGGCAGGAGATTGAGCTTTAAGAATTCCCGCTTTTTCCCTGGCAATATCAGCCACAGTCGGCCCCAAACGCTGCCAATGTTCTAAACTAATAGAAGTAATGATAGTAGCTAAAGGGCGATCGCAAACATTTGTGGCATCTAAGCGGCCTCCCAAACCCACTTCAATCACCGCGATATCAACATTATGCTCAGCAAAATAGAGCCAAGCTGCGGCTGTAATCACTTCAAATTGAGTCGGAGACGGTTCATCCGGTGAAATAGCCGCTTCAACTTGTTGTAAACTCTTGAGTAAATCTGAGGCTAAAATCGGTTTTTGATTAATACAAATTCGTTCCGTCCAATCTACTAAATGGGGTGAAGTATAACGTCCCACCCGATAACCTGCCGCAGTTAAAACAGAAGATAAATAAGCACAAACTGAACCTTTACCATTCGTCCCGCCAACATGAATCATGGGAACTCGATCTTGAGGGTTTCCCAAATTAGCCAATAAATGATTAATTCGTTCTAAACCGAGATCAACACCAAAGCGTTGATAACGTTCTAGAAAAGTATTAATCGTGTTAATAATATATGGATGATTACTCATTGATTATAGGTGAAGTGACAGACTCTAAAGATGGCAAGAAAGAGAGTTATTTAAGATTTAAGCCCACACTAACCACCCACCACCCTACCCCCCATTGTCCGAAAGACAATTAACAAATAACCGATTACTCCCTATCCTGATTCATTTTGCTCAAGAGAGATTGCAATCTAGCACGAGGAATATAAGGCCATCCTCCTTCTGCTTCAATTTCTTTGAGTAAATGATAGAGCTGCTGACGATTTTGAGGTAAAATTTCTAGAAACAGACCCTCACGAATCTGTCGATGCATCTGTTCTAAGGTTCGTAGAATTTTTAATAACGCAACACCATCTCCTTGGGCTGAGTCGGCGATCGCAGAGATCTTCTGTTGTAGCCGTTCTAACTCAGCTTGCAATATTTCTCTGTTCAAGTCTACATCATTCTGGCTCATAGTTTCGCCTCAATCGCACTGTGGGGGACAATCAACACTCTCGCTACCGGTAAGTAAGCATCACAAGTAACTTAACTTAAGTAGGTTTACTTAGGCAACAGAAAATCTAGTCCGGACTGACAAAAAGAGTCCAAACCCGTGTAAAATGCAGAATTGGACGATCTCAAAAATAACAAACATACAATTGTTCAGTTCAGTGGTATTAAAAGTCAATGATGATTCTTTGATTTGATACTACGAGCGAGAATGTCACATATCGATTTTGGATATAGAGGTTGAAAATGAGATATCGCGCTGTCATCGCTACGCTTTTAGCACTATGCTTTAGTGTATTAACTGCTTGCTCGCAAAGCCCAGAAACCAAAAGCTCTGAGCTTTTGACCTATGATGATATTAGAAATACAGGTTTAGCAGTCAACTGCCCCAGCCTACCTGAAACGGCTAGAGGTTCAATTTCCCTCGAACGAGGTCAATCCTATTCAATTAGTGGTTTGTGCTTGCAACCCACCACCTACTTTGTCGAAGAAGAAGGCAGCAAACGCAAAGCAGCTGAGTTTGTTGAGGGTAAATTGTTAACCCGGTATACCTATAGTCTAGACCAAGTAGGCGGATCCCTCGATCTCGACGAAAATGGGGTCTTGACTTTCAACGAAGAATATGGTATAGACTTCCAACCCATTACAGTCCAGCTTCCCGGTGGAGAACAGGTTCCGTTCTTGTTTACCGTTAAAGGGTTAGTTGCCAGTAGTGAACCGGGTGTATCTAGCATCAATACATCAACTGACTTAGAAGGAGATTATGATGTTCCTTCTTATCGGGGTTCCACTTTCCTCGATCCCAAAGGTCGGGGTTTAGCCTCAGGTTATGACAATGCCGTTGCTTTACCTGCGGTGGCAGATGAATTTGAAGAAGCTAACATCAAACAAGCTGATACTGTGACCAATGCGGGTCATATTTCTTTGAAAGTGTCTAAGATTGATAGCCAAACCGGAGAAATTGCCGGTATTTTTGAATGTGAACAGCCTTCTGATAATGACTTAGGGGCAAAAGAAGCGGTCACCGTCAAAGTTCGAGGCTTATTTTATGGTCAACTTGACGAAGTATAAATTGAGTCAATTGCTTTAATTAAATAAACCTTTTTGAGTAGAGACGTTCAGAGGTGAGCGTCTCTATTATTGTATGTTGCTTAATGGCTTTTAATCGGTTGGCACTGCCTTTGTTTTTTCGAGAAACACGTCTTTGACAGAACTTTAACTGCTTCTCGCTTTTTCTGTAGAAGCGAGGATTATGTTCGGTGTTATTATTGCTATCTGTGTAGAATTCTTTTAAACCCACATCCAAGCCCACTGTGTTACCAGTTGGTTGTGTTTCAAGTAATGATTTCAACTACTGTACTGAAATCCAACAATTTCTTGGATACATAGTTGATAAAAATATAGTCAAATATGACACACCTTCCTGTTTGTCGGTGTAACCCTAACTGGGTGAACTACAACACCACGCCAGTTGCGTGACTGTCGGGGAACCCTTTCGGCAGTTGCTCCACGCAGGCGAACCCCAAGACCGCACTGCCTCACCAACGCACTGGCTCCTCTATCCCATAGCCAAAAGCATTATATCAAATAGGTTATATACTGGGTTCAGTGAACAGACCCATTACCTTTGTAACCAACAAGTTGCACTATGTTTATCGAACAAAGCAATCACCTATTAACTGACTGGAACAATACGGAGGCGGAGTATCCCCAGAATAAGTGCATCCATCAGTTATTTGAATCCCAAGTGGAACGGACACCCGATGCAGTAGCAGTAGTATTCGAGCAGCAACAATTAACCTATCGAGAATTGAACGATCGCGCCAACCAATTGGCTCGCTACTTGCAAGAGTTAGGAGTCAGACCAGAAGTGCTAGTAGGACTTTGCCTTGATCGCTCTTTAGAGATGGCGATCGCCATGCTGGGCATCCTGAAAGCGGGTGGGGCTTATGTACCCTTAGATCCAGCATATCCAAACGATCGTCTGGCATATATACTCCAAGATGCAGAGCTATTGATCGTAGTCACTCAAGAAGTTATAGCTACAGAGCAATTTGATCAAGCCACTCAAGCAACACAGCGGCAAAATCTCACTTTAGTCTGTCTAGATCGCGATTGGGAAAGCATCAAGCAACAGAAACGCACAAATCCCGAGTCAGGAATAAATCAGAAAAATTTAGCATATATTATCTATACTTCAGGCTCAACTGGTAAACCCAAAGGAGTACAAATTGCCCATAGTTCGGTCGTTAATTTATTATATTCAATCGCCACTAGTCCAGGATTAAGCAGACGGGATAGAATGCTTGCGGTTACGACTATCTGTTTTGATGTTTCAGTCCCAGAAATTTATGGGCCTTTAACTGTCGGTGGGCGGGTTGTTATTGCTAGTCGTGAAGCTACCAAAGATCCAACACAGTTAATCGAGTTGCTAACAAAACAAAGCGCTACAATTATGTCAGCAACTCCTGCCACTTGGCGAATGCTGTTAGAGGCAGGTTGGGAAGGTAGTAAAGAACTGAAAATTATCTGCACTGGGGAAAGTTTATCGAGAGAGTTAGGCAACAAATTATTAGCCAAAAGTGCCTCTCTCTGGAATCTATACGGCCCTACAGAGATTACCGTTTGGGCAACCCTTTATCAGGTTAACAGGGGTGAAGGTGCGATCGCAATTGGTCGTCCGATAGCTAACACCCAGGCTTATATTCTAGATGGCAATCAAGAACCAGTCCCCATCGGCGAACCGGGAGAGTTGCATATCGGAGGGTTGGGTGTAGCGCGGGGATATTTGAACCGACGGGAATTAACCGAAGAAAAATTTATTCCCAATCCCTTTAGACAAGATGCCAATTCCCACCTCTATAAAACCGGAGATTTAGCTCGCTACCGGACAGACGGTAACATTGAATACTTAGGGCGTATCGATCACCAATTGACATACTCCCCTCCCTAAAGAGGAAGGGGATTCTTAGCAGTTACTAATTCTTGGTTCAGTGACACAACTTATTGATTCAGATTGCTCCTCATCAACAGAGGTCGAAGTCTCCCCAA
>CAYNXM010000411.1:0-13365 GCA_964401105.1 uncultured Lyngbya sp.
CGACTATAAAACGCCGTAGAGGGAATCCTGTAATAGTCGAACCAACTACTACTAATAGTACCTCGAAGGAAGTTCTGACCGCTCTTTATGAGTATCAGAAGCCTACATCTGAAAGCGAAGCGTCAGTGTAGGTACATCACTGCTCTACCCTCGGTTTAATTATTTTCCTTTCCATTTTTTTTATTTAGTGCCATGTTAAAGCAAAGATCGACTCAATTTGTAGTTTTGTTGAGTGCAGCAGTGGCGGCGCTGCTTCTCGGTGTATTTTTTCCCTTAATGCAATGGCAAAAGTTATGGCAATCTCAGTCAACCGCTTCATTAGATGAGTTAGATGAGTTAGAAGAAACTGTGCTAAGTTTGGCTGCTTTATCCCCAGAACAACGTCAAGCAGAATTAGAAGATATTCATCAGGAAACAGCTAACAGTATTAGCCATTCTCGGGCGCGGTATCTATTAGCAATGGATGAATTGCAACGGGGAGAAACGAAAACAGCAATTGCTTTATTGGATGAGTTAGAAGTTGATTATCCGCTGCTGGGGGGACAAATTGCTGTTAAAAAGGCGGAAGCATACCAAACCCTGGGAGAGACAGAAAAGGCTAAACAAGCTTGGTTGGATGGGGTGGCGCGTTATCCCGATCAACCGATTATTGCTGAAGCCTTGTATGCTTTAGGAAAAGATGATCCAAAATATTGGGATCAAGCAATATCTCAATTTCCCGGTCATCCTCGTAGTGTTGAAATTGCAGAAACTCGTCTGAAAGAAAATCCGAATCAATTGCCGTTATTATTATTAATTGCCCGTCATGGTATTTACTTAAAAGATTATGGCACTTATTTAGAGCAATTGCGGCTAAAATATGGTCAACAAATTACACCGGAAGATTGGGAAGCCGTTGCCTTTGGCTATTGGGAGAAACAGGATTATGGTAAAGGTGCGATCGCCTATTCTCAAGCACAACCGACACCGAAACATTTATATCGCCATGCCCGAGGTTTATGGTTAGATGGCAAAATTCCAGAATCTCGCACAGCCTATGAAAAACTGATTCAAACTTTCCCCAAACAGCAAGATCCTAGCGGAGAAGATGCGGGGTTTGGACTGATTCGTTTAGCCCGTTTAAATGAACCTGAAAAAGCGGTAAAATTACTCGATCAAGTGATTCATCAGTTTCCTCGTCATACTCCTGAAGCTTTACTCGATAAGTCTAAACTGTTAGATAAGTTAAAGTCTCCTCAGTCGGCTTCTGCGACTCGGAAAAAGCTATTAAATCAGTATAGCGAATCTAAGCCAGCGGCTCAACTTCGTTGGGAAATTGCCGAGAAATTTGCTAAAGCTGGCAACTTACCGGATGCTTCCCGTTGGGCGAGTCAAATTGTTACCGAAAATCCCAATAGTGAATATGCTGCTGAAGCCGGGTTTTGGGTTGCACAATGGGCTGAAAAAACAGGGCGTTCAAAAGAAGCACAAGAAGCCTATAATTACATTTTGGCACGCTATCCTGAATCCTACTATGCTTGGCGTTCTGCTGTCAAATTAGGCTGGCCTGTGGGAGAGTTTACCACAGTGCGAACCCTATCGCCTCATGTAGAATATCCTGATACACATCCTAACTTATTAGTCGGTTCAGATCAGTTGAAAGAACTGTATTTATTAGGACAACATCAAGATGCCTGGAAACTGTGGCAAGTTGAGTTTAAAGACCGGATGTCACCTTCTGTGCCGCAACAATATACTGATGGTTTAGTGCGGATGGCAGTGGGTGATAATTTAGATGGAATTTGGATGTTAACCAGCCTCAGTCAGCGAGAAGACCCAGAGGAAAAAGAACAATATATTGAACTGAAAAACTCTCCCGACTATTGGCAAGTTTTATATCCATTTCCCTATTTAGAAACTATTGTAGATTGGTCAGAAAAACGAGATTTGAATACGGTGTTAGTCACGGCTTTAATTCGTCAAGAATCTCGATTTATGCCTTCAATTAAATCTGTTGTTGGGGCAACAGGACTGATGCAAGTGATGCCAGAAACTGGGGCGGAAGTCGCACAGAAAATTCAGTTAACCGATTATTCCCTAGAAAATATAGATGATAATGTGAATTTGGGGACTTTTTATCTAGATTTCACCCATCAACAATATAATAATAATTCTATGTTAGCGGTTGCCAGTTATAACGCGGGGCCGTTAGCAGTTTCCGAGTGGTTACAACGGTTTGGATTTAATGATCCTGATGAATTTGTAGAAAAAATTCCTTATCCAGAAACCTATGGATATGTCAAATCTGTGTTTGGCAATTATTGGAATTATTTACGGATTTATAACCCGGATATTGCTGAAAAGATGGATAAACATATTGAAAGTTATCAATCTCAATAGCTAAATCTGCTGAGCATAACAGTATTGTATTTGTGCGATCGCCTCGACTCTATTCGTTATAGAGGACTGACCCTGAAGCTGGCGAATTCTCTAATCTGCTAAAGTTATAATTTTTTATTATGTTTAATCGGATTAAGTATTCTAAATGGCTATGATTGTCAGCAAGTCCTGATTTTGTTACTAAAAGTAAAGCAAAATTTTATAACGAGGAAATGGGGGTTGACAATCAAAATCAGCTCATTGTAAACTACTGTATAAGAAGTATTGTAGAATAGGTGTGCCTACACCTCAAAATATTAGGCGAGGCAATCCCCTAAACCACCGTAAAATCGATATTACCTCATAGAATCATAGAACTCAAGCAGCCACTACCCATGATTACGAATTAACGAGGAATCACAGCCTGCTTTTAACCATGCTTGACAAAATCGCAAAACTATGCATTTGCTGATTCAAGAATCAGATCAATAGTGATAAATAATTTTTTGTTTGACCCTACTCCCCGTTTAAAATTGAGACGGGTAACCTGATTTAAAGTGAAATGATTGTCTATTTTAGCTGAACTGCGATCGCTAAATTTTAGAATAAAATAGCCCTGACTCATAGAGGAGATAGCGCCGCTGATTCATTAATTCAATCACATCACCCTATAAATAGATTAACGGTAAAAATATAATTATTTAATCTTAGCATTTATCGGAGTTTACTTGATGCCCACAACGCCTGAAAGTTTACAGTTATTTGTCAGTTATTGCCAGCAATATATTCGCGGAGATGAAAAAAGCGAGGCACAAACTTTCCTGACTAAATTCTTTCAGGCGTTTGGACATGAAGGCATTAAAGAAGTCGGGGCAGAATTTGAAGACCGATTAAAAAAGGGGAGTAAGAAGGGTAAAACAGGGTTTGCAGATTTAGTTTGGCGATCGCGTCCGGGTGTGGCGGGTGTTTTAATTGAGATGAAATCTTGTCAAGAAGACCTGAATAAACATTATTCTCAATTAGAAAGATATTGGATGCGAATTGCCCCAAACCGTCCTCGTTATGCTATTCTTTGTAACTTTAATCAGTTTTGGATTTTTGATTTTGAAAATCAAGTTGATGAACCAGTTGATAAAATTTTATTAGAACAATTGCCTCAGCGAATTGGGGCATTTAGTTTTATGGAAATTGGGGGCAAAAACCCGATTTTTAATAATAACCAAATTGAGGTTACAGAACGAACTGCGCGACGCATGGGAGAACTGTATCAACTCCTATTTGAACGCGGAAAAAATAAAGGTTTTAAAGAATATAGCGAAGAACAACTTCAGTGTTTTATTCTGCAATGTGTGATGGCAATGTTTGCCGAAGATAGGGGTTTATTACCGAGAGATTTATTTATTGGTTTAGTGCAAGAATGTCTGAAAAATCAAGCAAGTTCTTATGATTTATTAGGGGGATTATTCCGAGAAATGAATCAACTCGGTGTAACTCCTGCCGGACGCTACAAAGGGGTAGATTATTTTAACGGTGGGTTATTTTCTAGTATTCAACCGATAGATTTAACGCCGGAAGAATTAAAGGTTTTAGATGCTTGTGCGCGGGATAATTGGAGTCATGTTAGACCGTCTATTTTTGGTAATATCTTCGAGGCGGCAATAGACCCAAAAAAACGTCATGCTCATGGGATTCACTTTACCAGTGAAGTAGATATTCGTCAAATTGTCCGACCGACTATTAGTGATTATTGGGAATCCAAAATAGAGGCAGCGAATACTATCGGAGAATTAAATACTTTACAACTGGAATTACAACGTTATCGGGTGTTAGACCCGGCTTGTGGGTCGGGCAACTTTTTATATGTGGCTTATCAGGAATTGAAACGGATTGAAAAACAATTAATTAATAAAATAGCATCTCGGCGACGACGAACAGAAACAGGGCAAATAGAACTTAGTTTTGTCACACCTTTACAATTTTTTGGTATGGATACAAATCCTTTTGCGGTACAATTGGCGAGGGTAACGATGATGATTGCCCGTAAAATTGCGATTGATAAATATAATAGTGATGAACTTGCTTTACCGTTAAATACTTTAGATCAAAATATTGTTTGTCAAGATGCTTTATTTTCACCTTGGGTAAACGCTGATGCTATTATTGGTAATCCTCCGTTTTTAGGCGGGAAACATACCAGAATGACTCTCGGTGATGGTTATATTGATAAAGTTTTTAAAAACTTCTCAGAGGTTAAAGATTCAGTAGATTTTTGTGCTTATTGGTTTCGTTTAGCCCATAATAATATCAGTGAAAATGGTAGGGCAGGTTTAGTGGGAACTAACTCCATTAGTCAAGGAAAAAGCCGCAAAGCTACATTAGAATACATTCTTCAAAATAGTGGATATATTCACGAAGCTATTTCTACTCAACCCTGGTCAGGAGAAGCAAATGTTCATGTTAGTATTGTTAATTGGGCGAAGCAAAAACCTAAAAATTATCATTTAGATCATCATCCGGTTCAACAGATTAATTCTTCTCTACAATCTGTAATTGATGTCTCTCAAGCTACTCGATTAAAAGCGAATTTAAACTATTGTTTTCAAGGCGTGATTCCTGTGGGTAAAGGATTTGTGATTACAGAAAAACAAGCAGAAGAATGGATAAAAGGTAGTTCTAAAAATAAAGATGTTTTGAAGCTATTTTCAATGGGAAGTAATTTAGCTAAAAATCCCCATGGAATTCCTGAACGTTGGATTATTGATTTTAACGATATGAGTTTAGAAGATGCCATCGAATATAAACTTCCTTTTGAACATATCAAGAAAATAGTTAAGCCTGAAAGAGATAAAAATCGCAGAGAAGTTACAAGAATTAATTGGTGGAAATATGGTGAGAAAAGACCAGCAATGAGAACAGCATTAACTCCTTTATCTTATTACTTTACAGTTCCCAGAGTTTCAAAATGGGCTATATTTATTCCCGCTTCTCTTAACTGGCTTCCAGGTGATAAATCTGTTGTAGTTGCTTCAGATGATTTCTATATTTTTGGCATTCTAACATCCAATATTCATCGTACATGGATGCAGGCTCAAAAATCCACTCTTAAAGCAGATATTGCATATACTCATAAAACCTGCTTTGAAACCTTCCCTTTCCCGCAAAATCCTAATGCTAAAATAATGCAACAAATACGAGAAACAGCATTAGAACTACATGAATACCGCACACAACAAATGGAAAAGAAACAATGGGGAATTACAACCCTTTATAATACCTTCTTTGAAGAACCCAGTAGTAATCTGTATCAACTTCATGATAAACTCAATAAACTGGTGATGAAAGCCTATCAATTTAAGAAAAATGATGATATCTTAGAAAAACTCCTAGAACTTAATCTTGAACTGGCAGAACAAGAAAATCTGGGTCAAGCTATTATTGGGCCGGGGTCACCTTAAGTCCAAGTAGTCTTCTTCCCCCCTAGGCAAGGGGGGACAGAGGGGGGTTGGGATGGCGACAGCATTCGGTTTATTAGAGACAACATCACCCATGAATTGCTATCTACGTCAATTGCTAATTTTAAATTGGGATACATTTACCGCCCATAATATCATATTATAAATCAGGGACGACATCAATCGCCCCAATCGGGTTAAAATATTAAATTAAGAATAATCAGCTATTGAGTACGCTCCGTTTCTACCGACTCCGTCTGGGCCTCCAACAAAACAGGTTGCTCAGAGACAAGTCGGCTGGTCGCGGCTAGCGCCACACTGATAAATAATAAACTACTAATAACCACCGCAAAAGGCAGACGTTTGTTTAAAGAAAAATCTCGACCAATTCTAGCTAAAGGATGGCTTTGACGACGAAGCATTTGTCCGACCGCCCACCGCCTGAGGCAAAAAGGATCTCGCACATAGTGTCCGCTATGACTGATGACAAAATGTGTGTGACAGTGAGGACAGGTAAATAATCCCCCTAAAATACCAACAGAAGGTACAATACTGGTCTGATGACAAATGGGGCAGGTAACCGAGTAACTTTTATAGGTATCAGCGTTCATAGCGATATATTTTCTGGACACAAAACTGAGAACCTCTTGCAGCCCTGGAGCGAGGAAAGCGATCTCGCTCAAATTGTATCGTTCCCTACATCAATTCTAACTCCCTTGTTGACTCTATCAACCCGGAAAATACGGATTTGTTAATATTTGGGATCAGTAAAATGCCCTGAGTCAGTGTATTCAAGGGACAATTGCCCTCTACGTCTAAGAAAAATTTTCTCAGCAAACCCTGACTTAAGTAGACTGTAACAACCACAACCCTGTATAAGTCATTCCCGAATCATCCGGTTGTACCAATAAAAAGTGTAAACCCTTGGCTAAGCGTTTTCGCGTCTCAAACTGTTGGGCGGCTGTTGCAACTTCTGTATCCTCAAATGTGGCAACTACCCATCGATCTACAAGCCCTGCCTCTAAAATTAAACCATCCGGTTGACCTGGAATAGACTGAAGTGCAACCGGGTCTGCTTGTTGTAACCAACGGGCCAGTTGCATCGACTGACGACCCCCATCAATCACCACTCCAGAAATAGCAACGGTAGAAGCTAAACCCAGATTTAAAGGTTGTAGCGCCTCTGGGATGTTGACAATCGGGATAGGATATTGAGCAAAGGTTGCGATCAAATCTCCCGCTTTGAGGCTAGCAAACCGCCAGACATCCCCCCATAGATTTTCCGGTAATGGCACCGGAGGCGAGCGATCGAGTGCCATGGGATTGTACAATTCTCCAGTATAACCCTCTAACTGAGGATAAGTTTGGCTGCGTTGCTGCAACCATTGCTTGATAGTCGGAGTGCGTCGGCTGGGTTGAATTGAAATATTCAACGCTTTAGCGGCAGTTTGCAATAAACTCAAACATTGAGGACGAAACACCAGGATAACATCAGGCTGTTGTGTCTGAGTTGCCTGTTGAAGCTGTTGCATCAGCCACTGACTACTGACCTCAGATTGAGGACAAAACGCCACATACTCCAGTTGACGACTCGAATCACACAGGAGAAGTTCCCATAAAGGTTCTCCCGCTTGAGTTTGTAGAGGACGACGGTAAAAATCGGCTTGCCAAATTTGCATAATTGATATTCTACTAAAATCGTTCTCCTAAACCAAAATGAATCCGACTGCCGCCTTGATCGCTGATCCCATAATCAATCCGAAGCGGCCCTAAAGGAGACTGAATTCTGAATCCGGCTCCATATCCCAAGCCCTGCCCCGGTTTCTGCCGCCGCCCGCCGGGATTACCCGGAACCGTAGATTGACTGCCCAGAGTTGAGGCAGCATCCAGGAAAACAGCCGCGCCAACAGAAAAATTATTGATTGAAAAGATCGGGAAACGATATTCTACTGAACCTAACACAAAACTCCGACCTACCCCTAAAGCCCCCGCTTTCCATCCCCGTACCGACTCTGTGCCCCCCAAAGCAAAGGCTTCATAGGGGGGAAAATCCCCAAAAATTGTACCCGCTTGTAAGCTGACAACCAGGGTTTCAGGCACTTGCGTCACAAAACCCAATAACTTGAGAGGAAAATAATGGGTATAACTCCCCCACAATCGATTAAACGAGAGGCTGCCAGCGCCCAAGGGAAGGGCTTGCTGAGTAGCAATTTGAAAAATTGAACCTGAGGTGGTAAACACTGGGTTATTGCGGCGTTCGCGGAGCGTGACTTTAGTCGTATCGCGTGCTACTCCTAACTCCAAAGTAAACAAATCATCCTCACCGAAGCGAGTCTCACTTAAGCGTTGTCCCGCATCATCTCTGGGGGTAATTTCCCCATCAGCATCTCTGATTTGTACCCGCTGATAGCCTCCGCCGGCAAAAATCACCCAGTCTGGATCAGTATGAGGATTAGCCGCTAAGGGACGGGTAAACCGCACATTTCCCCCTGTACGAACTAACCGGGGGCGATCGCCATTGGGTAGGCGGATATCTTCTTCCCCTTCCTCAAACACTAAAGATACCCCTTCTCCCCGAAAGGCATTGATGCTGTAACTGGTACGATGAGGATCCCCTGCGATCCAGGGGTCAGTAAAGCTGACATCAAACAGCAGTAAGCGTTCCCCTAACTGAAATTCTGCCACAAACTTTTGATTGTTCCCCCCTAAATTCAGTTCTTGATAACGAACCGATCCAAATAACCCGCTTTCTGAACTGACTCCGCCCCCCATCACCAAAGAAGCGGTACTGTCTTCAATCACATTGACAATCACAATCACTTGATTCGGGTTAGTGTTACTGGGTTCGAGATCTAACCAAACATCTTGAAATATGCCTAACCCAGCCACCCAGATTAAATCCTGTTGCAGGGTCTGTTGATTAAAAATCTCCCCTGGTTGTAATTCGATCTCGCGCCGGATAATAAATTCTCGGGTTTGGCCTTCGATGGGGTTGCCGTCTACATCTACCCCTTGGCCGTCTGCATCTAAGAAGCGAATTTGAATATCCTCAACCCTGCCTTCGGTGACTGCAAAAATCACTGTACCATCTGGCTGAATCTCTGGGGCTAAAACTTGGGCTAAAACATAGCCATTGGCTTGATACCAAGTGTTGATCTGTTCCACTCCCGATGAAAGATCATTCAGGTTAATCGGTTGACCATATTGATCTGCAAAACTCTGTTCAATTATCTCTGGGGGTAAAACTTGATTGCCTTCAACGATCACAGCCTTCAAAGCCGGATAGGATCGTACCTGCCAAGTCAGACGAATGCCGACCGGGGTATTTTCTAATAAAGGCTGCACATCCTCAAACCAGCCTGTGGCCAGTACTGCATCTGTTGCTTGCCGCAGTTGAGGGCGGGTGATAGTTTGTCCCGGTTCTAGGGCCATTGCTGTATGAATGACTGTTTCCAGTTGAGGATTATTGGTTCCTGTAACTAAAATTTCAGCAATTAAAATTTGAGACTGTGGGGGTGCGATCGGTGCCGGGGTCGGAAAATTATACTCCGGTGAAACGAGAGGGGGTTGTTGGGCAAATTGAAGCGTATCGGAAATCTCCCAGTCCATTTCGCCTCGAACCGGGGCAGCAAACCCAAACATCACCATCACAGCAATGATTAGAGGGGATCGGCTGATGTTGACCGGATAATTCACTACATCGCCCCCAAACTGATCAAAACACCTCAACGATTGTACGGTTCAACTGGCGAGATTGATCAAACAATTCGTTAATGGTTCTTTACAAAACCGGAGGCTGTGATAGTATCTGGATGGACTAATACAACCCGAAATATGCGGGTTGACTTAGTTTATGTGGTGGAGGAGAAATCCAGGAGTACTCAATCCAATGTTAGCGGGAGATTCAACGAGTTTTGCCAGACGAAACCCATCTGAACCCCTAAAAGTTGGGGTAATTGGGGTGGGTAACATGGGACAACATCATACCCGAGTATTAAGTTTACTCAAAGATGTTGAGCTTGTGGGTGTTTCTGATATTAATGTCGAACGAGGACTTGATACAGCCAGTAAATACCGGGTTTGTTTTTTTGAGGACTATCGCAATTTACTCGAACACGTTGAGGCGGTTTGTATCGCGGTTCCAACGCGCTTACATTATTCGGTGGGGATGAGTTGTTTGCAGGCTGGGGTTCATGTATTAATTGAAAAACCGATTGCAGCCAATATTACAGAAGCCGAATCTTTAGTTAATATGGCGGCCCAGTCTAATCGGATTTTGCAGGTGGGACATATTGAACGGTTTAACCCTGCCTTCCAAGAATTGAGTAAAGTCTTGAAAACTGAGGAATTATTAGCATTAGAAGCCCATCGCATGAGTCCGTATTCTGATCGGGCAAATGATGTTTCTGTGGTGTTGGATTTAATGATTCATGATATTGATTTATTGCTGGAATTAGTCCCGGCACCGGTAATACAATTGCACGCCAGTGGCAGTCAAGCCAGTGATGCTTATGTTACAGCCACTTTGGGATTTGCTAATGGGATTGTTGCTACTTTAACAGCGAGCAAAGTTAGCCATCGTAAGCGTCGTTCAATTGTAGCCCATTGTAAAAATTCTCTCACAGAAGCAGATTTTCTCAACAATCAAATTTTAATTCATCGTCAAACTACAGCAGATTATGTCACAGATTATGGTCAAGTGCTGTATCGTCAGGATGGATTAATTGAGCGAGTTCAGACTAGCAATATTGAGCCGCTTCATGCTGAATTGGAGCATTTTGTTCAGTGTATTTATGGAGGAAATCAGCCTTCTGTTGGCGGAGAACAAGCGCTCAAAGCGTTACGTTTAGCCAGCTTAATTGAGCAAATGGCGCTCGATGGTAAGGTGTGGAAGCTGAAGCCGGATGATCAATATCAACCCTTGTGTTCCACTGTACCAGTAGACTTTTCGTAACAGACTCGACACTTTAAGCGAATGCTAATAGCCCTCTTTTACTATGGAAAAAGGGGGCTAATATCAAATCCGGTTGAATACTCAATCTTGATATGGGCGTAGAGACAAACCAGGTCACGTCTGTACGGGAGTGGGTTCAAAAAATCAGAAATGATGATTAATTATCCGGACTTGATCTAATTGAATCAACTAAGTAAAGATAAAATCGGAAGGATTCAAACTCTCTAAACTGACTGCTTCAAATCGGACTTGTCCGCCTCGGTTAGAGGTGTAAATTGCCCCATTAGAACTATTGACAAAATCACCATTAGCGATCGCGTTAGAAAACCAACTATTGGGATCAATTGACCCCCAACCGTTGGCTTCTATTTTATCAATACCCACTTCAAAATCAACAATTACATCTACTTCACCATTCCGTAGATGGTTGGGCTTAAATACAAACCAATCTGCATCTTCTCCCCCCACTAAAATATCACTCCCCTGTTCACCAGTGAGGGTATCTTCCCCAAACCCACCATGAATTTTATCATCTCCCCAACCTCCCCTAATTTTATCATCATCAGCCCCTCCCTCTAGGATATCATCACCCTTTTTTCCGTTGATATAATCATCTTCAAGACTGCCATAAATTTGATCAGCATTATTAGTACCATTAAGGTAATCAACCCCAACTGTTCCATATCGAACATCGTCCCCAAAATTCTCAATTGAATGATCGCCTCGTAACTTAACAAAACTGCGATTAATTTCAACAACTGTCAGTTGAGTGTCTTGATTAAAACTGCGTTCATAGCTACCGCTGGCAAAAAAGTTAACATAATCTTCGCCATTATTCCCATTAATATCTTTGTCGGTATCAGAACTAGCAATTTTAATCTTTCTGCTGCCAATTATTGGGAAAACATACCCTTTATTTTTAGAGGAAATGAGTGTACCCGAGACTCCAGCAAAATCAACAATTTCGGGTCGATCTACATCAGACGTGTCTAAAACAAGAAAACCCATCCTCGACTGTGCTTCACTATAGGCAGTATCTGGATTATCAATTTCAGTTGATTCTAAACTCATATCGCCAATAAAATCAAATGAAAAGCTTTGATTAGCCTCAACTTCAAAAGTTGCTACTACCTCGGTCGTTGCACTACTTTCAACTTCAAAACTCCCGTCAATTCCTTCAGCCAAAGTTTCAGTAAATAAATCAGTAAAGCCAGGATTACTAATAAAAATTGAATCAGCATTTGCGATCGCAAACGCAACTCCCCCTTGAACCAAAACTTGCAAATCGACAGAATTTAAGCTTCCTGAAGCGGCTTGACTATAGTTGAAAAACTGAGCACTGCTAATGGCTTCTGCACTAATTGGATTAGAGGTAGAACCCACGGGTTGTAAAAAATAAGTTTCTGAAGACATGAGATTATGATCTCCAAGCTTGTGAAGGATCTAAAACACATCACTGATATCAGCCCATCTTTCTGAAGCAAAACTGACCAAGGCAATCTTCAAAAAGTAGGTAAACTCATCAGGTTTAAACTGAGTTAATTTTGTCGTGAATCTGTTTTAAAGGACGGTAAAAGAGTTGCCCGCAAAACCCGTCACACCAGCAACAATACCGACAATTTCTTGCAGTTCATTGGCGATAATAGCGGCACTGGGTGTGCCGGAGAAATTAACCCCTTGCACGCCATAACTCACCTGTCCTCCCACACTTCCGAGTTGGATGGTATCAACCCCAACTTCAAAACCGATAATAATGGCAAAATCATCTTGAGTGTCACTGGGGTTAGCATAGAACACACCATCTTCAGTACCCAGAATAAAAGTATCTAACGCACCATCGCTTCCACCCCGCAGAATGTCTCGTTGACCGGGTGTACCTGCGCCAAAGCCATTGAGAATATCAACACCACTGCCGGCGGAGAGATCATCATCCCCATTACTACCAAATAGGGTATCATCGCCTTCATTCCCCTGGACAATATCATTGCCTAAACCCGCGCTAATATTATCATTACCCCCGCCACCGATAATTGTGTCATCACCATCCCCTGCTACAATCTCATCGCTACCATCGGCACCTTCCCCATTATCCCCAAAAATTAAGTCGCTGCCGGTTCCCGCTACAATTAAATCCTGCCCTCCTTCGCCAACAATGACATCATTTTCACTGCCGCCTAACAGTTCATCGTCACCACTGCCGCCGAAAATCAAATCTTCACCCGTACTTCCTAAAACAGTATCGTTGTCGGGGCCACCATCAATGATATCACCCCCGTTATTACCGGAGAGTAAGTCATTACCCGCGCCCCCTAATATAGTATCGCCACCGGTCACTTGATTGGCGCTCACATTTGCACTTTGAATTGTTCCATCTTCTGTGGTGACACTGATGCTAAAGCCCCCAGCACTACGGGTATTGCTCCCCCCAATGACTGTATCATTACCATCGCCGCCATCAAGACCATCATCGCCATCGCCGCCGTTGAGGACATCATCACCACTGCCGCCGAAAATTTGATCGTTATCGTCATTGCCAAACAGTTGGTCGTTGCCGTCTCCGCCATTAATTTCATCATCCCCATCGTTTCCTAGGATGATATC
>CAYNXM010000412.1:0-4918 GCA_964401105.1 uncultured Lyngbya sp.
TGCTTGGGGGTGGATTGAGTTTTAATGACCTCAGTTTCACTCAAAGTGGCACTTCCACTATCATCACAGCTAACGGTCAAGAGTTAGCTATTCTGGAGGAAATTACCCTCAATACCTTAGATGATGTTAATAACTTTGCCAGCTTTTAAGGTCTGGTTTTAATCATCATTAATCTGATTGAGGTACGGCATTGCTGTACCTCTTTTTCTGCAATCTATCTCTTATATCAACTCTTAGAAGCACTGTTAGCTGTTGCGATCGCAGTTTCCGTAGGTTGTTGTGCATCTGCCCGAATCGCCCGAAACATTCCAAACCGACATAATCCTGTGCCAAATGCTAACCGCATCAGCAGCAATGTGGGTACTTCTCGTAAAGATTTTATCAAACCAAATACACCAAATTGAATCAGTCCTTGGGGTCGAGCCACACCTTGCCAAATTGAATCAATCCAAGACGGTAGGGTTTCAGTCGTCCAGTCTGCAGTGTCCACCTCCCCTTCTACCAGTCCAGTGGCAGTCAATAACTCTGAGAAGCCTTCGATACTCGAAAAAGCCGGATGAGACCATTGATCTAGTAATTGTTGCATCACAGGACGTTCCCAAGCGTTGAGGGGTTGGTTGCGGTCATCTCTTTGATTCCAATCTGCCACCACCAATACACCACCGGGTTTCAATACCCGCATTAATTCTTTGGCAAAAATAGCTTTATCTGGCATATGGGGGCCGGCTTCGATAGACCAAACCACGTCAAAACTGCCATCAGGGAAAGATAACGCCATTGCATCATCAACCTTAAAGGTTGCATCTACCCCGTCTGGGGTTAATTCCTGGGCGCGTTTCACCTGTTGGGGGCTAATGGTGACTCCGGTAACCGCAAACCCATAATCTTGGGCGAGAATACGGCTACTTCCGCCAATACCGCAACCCACATCTAGTAGCGTTGTCCCTTGAGGTAGTTTGTCTAAACCTCCCCAACGGACCATTTCATGCACAAAGTCTTCTTTGGCGGTGATAAAGTCTTTGGGGTGAGGAGGTGAACCATAATGACCGAGATGAATATGTTCCCCCCAGTAAAATTCTAATATCCCATCTTCTGTCCATTGATCGTAAGAGTTGGCAACTGAGTCAGAAGATTGATAGCGTCTTGCTGTGAATAAGTAGAAGGCAATACCAAGGGTGATGACGGTAAAGGGTAGTCCAAAAGCGTAGTATAAATCCATTGAGAATGCAGAGGTTAAATCAATTATAAAAATTCAGGTGTTATTGGCTATCGGATATGATTCAGCCATCATAATTATACCCCCCTGGAGTATCCCCAATGGTAAGGGGCAGGAGGGAGGTAGATTGAGGGAATTATTCAGATCATGCAAGTAAATCGCTGTTAGCCGCCGGCTACTGCGGGTACAATACTGACTTCATCACCATCTTTGAGTTCTGTTTTCGTACCATCAAGGAAGCGAATATCTTCACTATTGACATAAAAGTTTAAAAATCTCCGGGGTTCTCCTTTGTCGTCACACAAACTTTTTTTAATACCCGGACAGTTTGTTTCTAAAGAATCAATCAATTCAGTAATATTTCCTCCGTCACATTCAAGGGTTGCTTGATTATCTGTGAATTTTTGCAACGGAGTTGGAATTAATACTTTAACAGCCATAATGTCAATCAATTGAGAAAGTCGATAACAAAAAATAGCGCTATTGATCATTGATAATAATGACCAATAACGACTGATACATTACTATTAAACTAAAACCTGTTGCCATTCTAAGCGATCTAATGTCCGCGCCCGTTCTAAAGCCCGTTCAAAACTATCGAGTTTAGCATCAATGGTTAAGGGTTCCCCAACATAACCCTGAACTGCTTCTTGAGTTTTTAAGCCGTTTCCAGTGATATAAACAACAGTGGTTTCATCAGGATCAATTTTACCCGCTTCGACTAATTTTTTCAGCACAGCAATGGTGGTGCCGCCTGCGGTTTCAGTAAAGATACCTTCAGTTTCCGCTAACAGTTGAATGCCTTCCACTACCTCGGCATCATTAACGGACTCAATATTACCGTTGGTTTTATTAGCCAGTTCTACTGCATAAACACCATCTGCGGGGTTACCAATTGCAATAGACTTGGCGATAGTATTGGGTTTAACTGGATTGATGAAATCCCGTCCTTCTTTAAAGGCTTGGGCAACCGGAGAACAACCTTCAGCTTGCGCCCCACTAAAGCGAACAGCTTTATCTTCAACTAGTCCAACTTTAATAAATTCTTGGAAACCTTTATAGATTTTATTGTATAAAGAACCACTTGCAATTGGAGCAACAACATGATCGGGAAGTTTCCAGCCTAATTGTTCGGCGACTTCAAAACCTAGGGTTTTTGATCCTTCTGAATAGTAAGGACGCAGGTTAATATTTACAAAGCCCCAGCCATGGGTATTTGCCACTTCTGAACACAGGCGGTTAACTTGGTCGTAGTTACCTTTAACAGCCATTAGAATGGGATTATAAATTAGTGTTCCCAGGACTTTACCGGCTTCTAAGTCGGAAGGGATAAATACACAACAATCGAGTCCGGCTTTAGCGGCGATCGCTGCGGTAGAATTAGCTAAGTTTCCAGTACTGGCGCAGGATACGGTTGAGAATCCTAACTCTCTAGCGCGACTGAGGGCAACAGAAACGACTCTATCTTTGAAGCTGAGGGTCGGCATATTTACCGCGTCGTTTTTAATGTAGAGATTTTTCAGACCCAAACGACGGGCGAGACGATGGGATTTTAACAGCGGAGTCATTCCGGTACCGACATCAATCACATCATCGCTTGCTAAAGGCAAGAAATCCCGATAACGCCAAATTGAGTTTGGCCCCGCTTCAATCGAAGCCCGACTCACTTTCTGCCGTAGAATATCGTAGTTGTATTGAACTTCTAACGGGCCAAAACAAACTTCACAAACGTGTTTCGCCTCTAAAGCATATTCTGCACCGCATTCTTTACATTGAAGTTTCTCAAATGCCTTCTGTAAACTTTGGGATACGGTAGAAAGTGTAGTCGTTGTAGTCATAGCCTTCGCTCAACTGTTTTTATAGAATTCTTCAACTGATTGATGCAGCCTATCACAGGGTAAAAATATCTGTCAATCATACCCGACTTTTTTAGTCGGGATTAAAACAGACACGAGTTGAATTCTCTTTTACCGCCAAAGCTATACTGCTGCCTCAAGGATAGTTAACTGTCCATTCAAAAATTAATTGTCAGTTTTCAAGAATTAATTTCCGCGTATGTGGGCTAAAGCTTATAGCGTAATAAAAGTTAACAAGGTTCAGGACTATTGAGCCTTGTTTTATTGTTTAATTTCTAGGAAAGTAATTGCGATCGCCTACGCATCCGACTTGTGATATTAAACTCCTGTAAAGTTGCTATCGGTTAAAGTCGTTGCATCGACACCAACCAAAGTCCCTAGCACCTCCGAGGTCAAACTGAAGATAATATCACTACCCGTGAAACTCAGATCGCTAAACTCTAAGCCACGACCTAAAGCGATAATCTCGGAGGCTTCAAAGTCTGTAATCGTATCAATTCCTTCACCGGGTGTCAATATAAACGTATCCATGCCATCGCCACCCGTCAAGATATCATTACCCAAACCCCCGTCGAGGGTGTCATCTCCAACACCGCCCAAAAGTTGGTCAATTCCTTCTTTTCCTTTGAGTATATCGTTACCAATGTCGCCACTGAGAGTATCACTGCCATCGCCGCCGAAAAGTTGATCATTTCCCTTACCACCAAAGACCTGATCCTGACCATCATCTCCCTTCACCAGATCATTACCTTCGCCCCCGAAAAGGGTATCGTCCCCCCCATCACCGAGGACTTCATCATCTCCCTTATCACCGAAGAGTAAGTCATATCCAGCTTGTCCCTTCAGTAAGTCATTACCATTGCCAGCATAAAGGATATCCTCCCCCTCGCCTCCGAGGAGTTCATCATCTGCCATTTGACCCAGAAGGATGTCATTTCCGGCTTGTCCCTTCAGTAAGTCATTACCATCACCCCCATGCAGGGTATCGTCTCCCTCGCCCCCGAAGAGTTTATCGTCTTGGTCGTCACCGAAAAGTTCGTCATTTCCGGCTTGTCCCTTCAGGAGATCGTTACCTTCGCCCCCTTCGAGAAAGTCTTCCCCGTCCCCTGCCAGCAACTTATCATTTTCAGGGCCACCATTGAGTTGGTCGTCGCCTTCGTCTGCCCTGAGAAAATCTCTACCATCCCCGCCATTGAGGGTATCTTCCCCTTCTCCTGCTATCAGATTATCGTTTTCCGCCCCACCGTTAAGTTGGTCATCACCTGCGTCTGCTTTGAGCAGATCTTTGCCGTCGCCCCCCTCTAAGGTATCATTACCATCACCAGCCAGGAGTTTATCATTTTCAGCCCCACCGTTAAGTTGGTCGTCACCTGCATCTGCTCTCAACAGATCATTACCCTCACCCCCTTCCAGGGTATCATTGTCATCCTCACCGAAAAGCTTATCATTACCTTCTGAACCCGAAAGCTGATCTGCTCCTTCTCCTCCGAAAATGATATCATTACCAGCCAGCCCATCCACCTGATTATCTTCAGATGAGCCAAAGAATTTTTCATTACCAGCAGTGGCTTGAAAAGCATCACTATTCATGATTTTGTTTCTCCCTTATGGTAGATTTATTTGAGTAATAAGTCTTTTAAATTCACTCATAACTTGAGCCATTGACATCAATATTCACTCATTTCACTGAGTTAAAATTTTGTACTATAGAACTCAATTTTTCAGTATAAAAAATATTGTTGCCATACTAAAATACGCTTACTGAATTTAATCAGAAGCTAGCATTAGCGAGATATTAAGTCTGTTTTAACTCAATAGATAAGACTTAATCATTCTCTGACTCAAA
>CAYNXM010000413.1:0-4895 GCA_964401105.1 uncultured Lyngbya sp.
ATTGGTTTCTAGCCAACGAATCGCACAGAACATTCTTGGCTAGTGCCGTTTGGAGATACAGCTATTACTTTCAAACCAGCATTCACGGCTTTGTTTTTTAGTATAGAAATGAATTGTCCCCAACCAGCATCATTTACTGATTTAGCCAGTCTTGTTCTAGTAAGTCCTTTGATATTTAATTTTTCAACTACTACAACATCGTACTTATTTAGTAGTCCGTTTGCTGTCTTGAAATGAAAGTCTTTCCTAGTATCAGCAACTTTCTTATGTTGGATACCTAGTTTCTTGATAGCTTTTTTTCTACGATTAGAACCCTTTTTTCTTCTAGATACTTTGCGTTGTGCTGATTTTAGTTTACGTTCAGCTTTCCTAAGATATTTAGGAGCTACCACCCGGCTTTTATCAGATGCTACATAAAAATCTATCAAGCCTACATCAACACCAACAATGTTATCGGGATTAAAATCAGGTTTAATTGTGGGAACCGTTTTATTATCAAGACTCAAAGTCACATAATAACCAGTAGCTTTCTTGGTGACTGATGCCGTTTTGATAACGAAACCATCAGGGATAGGTCGATGTACAATGACTTTCACTGTACCAATCTTTGACAACTTTATCTTGTTTCCTACAAAGTTATGTTGTTTGAATTGCTTGTAAGTGAATGTTTTGTATTGCCCTACTCCCTTGAATCTTGGTCTGCCAGATTTTTTACCGTTACTGTCACCTGCTAACCAACGGTCAAAAGCCTTATCAACTCTATCGGAAACAGTTTGAAGTACTTGAGAATGGACTTCCTTGTACCACGGTCTGTCTTTTTTGAGTTGAACTAAACCTTTTTCTTGGCTGGCTTTGGTAGGTCTGTCTTTTAATTCCGGAAGATGAGAAACAAGAGGACATCTATCAATAGAACATCTATTCCACTCGTACCAATTAAACCTTTCTGCAAGTTGATAATTATATTGATGACGCAACATATCGAGGGTCTTGTCAATAATCTCACGTTGTTTTTTGTTCGGCTTTAATCGGTACTGATAAGATATTCTCATTGATTTATCCGTTGTTATTCGACCTACCAATATGATAGCATGAATGAAACAACATTGTTATCACATATGAAAAATAATTCATTAAGAATTAGGTTATCTGATAGAAGAAAGTATAAGTTATTGGAATATGCTGCTAATGAAGATAGAACCGTTACTTCTCTAATAGAAGAATGGATTGACTCGTTACCCCGCAAAACCCTGCCCGCGATTCATCTCAACACTGATTCAGAGAATACAGTGTGAGCCTTCTCGCGGTTTAAGGTAACTGTTCGCTAGAAATTGAACCCAACTGACTCAAAACCTGACGCAAGTCCTCGGATGAATTCACTTTAGGAAATTGCAGATTACCAAACGCCCCAACCACTAGAGTAACAATAATATATTCTCCCGGGTTTTCCGTTTCTGTTGTCTGGACTAATTCTCCTGCTGTTGAACCCGTAATTTGAGGGACATTATCATCTGTTCCTAAGCGCTGATTATTCACATTGGAGAGGGTTTCTTCCGTAAACTTACTGCGTTCAGCGATTGTCCACTGGTTAAACTGAGCTTCAGCGCTGTTGAGTCCAGTTTTCTGAGCTTGAGCCGAACCATAGGCCCAATATTCAGGGTGTCGTAAAATCGCTAAAGTTGCTTCTTGTAGCACCTGAGCGCGTCCTGAAGCTGAGCCGGTATCGGCTGAGTTAGCCATCCGATCTAAGTCGGCTTGTAGGCTGCGTCCTTGAGCCAGTAAACCCACCTGTACCCGAGCAACCGATACTGTAGAAGTGCTGACTTCAGTCTCCGTCCCACCTGCAACTGCGCGGAAACTATTGACGAGGAAGTTAGCGATCGCAATCATAATTAAAATTGAAAAAATACCGCCAAATCCGCCACCAAAGCCAAAAAACGGAATCAGAAAGGGAAATCCAAAACCGCCGCCGCCGTAATATCCGCCCCCTGGTGCGCGAGTTGGACTGGGCGCATAAGTGCGTGTTGGCGCTCTAAACGATCCCCCACCTATGCGTCCCCCTGTTCGAGCCGCCTGAGCCCCATCAGCGTGAGCTAAGACCAATGTAGAGATCAGTCCCAAAACTAACAATGATTTTAAAAGGGGTCGAAAGGCGAGTTGTAATTTTTTTAACATCACTATCTTGTTAATATTAAATCAGCAATACAGATCACCTGGCTGAGATCCAGCTTCAGGTTTCTCACCTATTACTGTAACGTGTCTACTTTTAACTCAACCTCAGACTTAATAGCGATTTTGTAATTGAGAGGGATGTCTTACGCTGAATTTTATCAATTATTTTTCCATTAATACTTTGGAAAAGGTGAAATCAGGAGCAGCCAAGACAAACAGGGTTGAAGGTAAATGATCGGTCCGAACTTGCAGTTGGTCGTAGTATTGCCCAAAGTTGTCGTCTGGGGTTGCCATTCCTAAGATCACAAGATCCGCATTTTGAGAAGATTCAGGCAAAATATCTTCAAAAGAATGATCTTGACCCGCAACTAGAATTTGAGGAATAGCATTAATTCGTAAGCTTTGAATCAAACGATTCAGATTTTCTTCAGTCGTTTCAACAGCTTCTTCATCCGGCACCACCAACTTAAAGTAAATCTTAGCGTTGCGCCAATTAATATCAGAACGGAGTAAATCTGCAATAATTGCCATTAAACTGCCATTGGCTTGTAATCCGCTCCACCACACATCAATCTGACGATATTGTAGGATTTGCTCATGATTTTCTCGAAAAATCAGCACATTGCGTTCTGCCTGATGGAGATGACAGACCAACTGACAATAGCGATCGCGTTTTTCTGGATCTTGATTATCTCCCATCAACACTGTATCGGGAACCAAAGAACCCAATCCATAAATTTCTATTAATCTTTCCGCCCCCTCAAACGGGTCAGGTGCTGTTAATATCCTCACCAATGCCTGAATTCCCCGTTCTTCCATATAATTACTAATGGTTTCTTCCATCTCTTGCTGTTGGGGCACATCTCGAGATCCACTGGGCAAGATACTAATAATGGTAAATAAGCCTCGATTATGATTGAGAGAATTCGCCAATTCCACCAGTCCCCAGCGTCGTGTGGGTGATCCCGATAATACTAAAATATTCGGCCGCCAATTTTTGGTATCCGTCTCATGTTCCAGTTGAAACAGACTGGTTCGCAGCAGCATCATCCAAACCCCCCGCCTCACATCTCCCCAGGTTGTTTTAAGTTCTCTACGCTCTAACCAGAGGAAAATCGCAGCAACAATCACCCCAGCAATCACAGTTGCAACGGGATTAATCAGGAACATCACCACCAAACAACCCAACGCACCCAAGGCCGAGAGGGACCAATGTACCCGAAATAGAGGTCTAAAAGAAGGACTTCTTAAAAATCCTTCAATACTGGCAGAGACATTTAACACCAGATAAGTGGTGAGGAAAAACATGGTTAAGATCGGTGCAATCAGATTTAAATCTCCGATACACACTGCTGCAATTACGATCCCTAAGGTGACAATGGTTCCAATCCGAGGCGCATCATCCGCCCCGCTGCCCTTCCCTAAAAAAGACATACGACGGGGTAGCACACCATCTCGAGCCAGGGCTTGCAGCACCCGTGGCGCACCAAGAATACTGCCCAATGCACTGGATAAGGTTGCCCCCCAAACCCCCAGTAAAATTGCTGGCCCCCAGAAGGCAATTTGCTGCATAATCAGGGGTTCTTCTACTAAAGTGAGGGCATCGACTCGCCGCGCTAATAAGATCGGCAAAGCCATATAAACTAAATATCCTGTACCCACTGCCGCTAAAGTTCCCACCGGAATAGAACGAGTTGGATCTTTCAAATCTCCTGACATATTCACCCCCGCCATAATTCCTGTGACGGCTGGAAAAAAGACAGCAAAAACAGTCCAAAACGATTCTCCTCCCTCAATCCCCCACATTTCGATTTGAGTCTGTTCTAAGGGTGAGCCAAATACCAGTGAGAACAAAGACAAAACAATTGCTGCCATGATGAAATACTGGGCTTTAATCGCGACATCGGCTGAGGTGATTGCCAAAATTGCCACCAGTATTGTCGTAATCAGAGCAACATAAAGTTGATTGAGATCGGGAAATGCACTCACCACACTTTCTGCAAATCCTAAAGTATAGAGCGCGACAGAGAAAACCTGAGCAAAATAGAGAGGAATCCCTACTGCTCCCCCTGTTTCAATCCCCAGGGAGCGACTAATCATATAATATGCCCCTCCCACTCGTACCACCCGATCTGTAGCGATCGCACTAATCGAGAGAGCAGTCAGGAGTGTAATACTTGTCGATAAGGTGACGATGATTAAAGTCCCCAGAAGCCCTACGTTGCCCACAACCCAACCAAATCTGAGGTACATGATCACCCCAAGAATTGTCAAAATCGAGGGAGTATAAACTCCTCCAAAAGTACCTAATCCTGACTCTTCAGCAGGAACTGTTTGGGTAGGCTGTGCATTAGAATCAGGAGCTGTCATAGGATTAAATTTTAAAAAAATAGTAGGTTAACCAGACTTTCAAATTATTATATTTTTCTCTATTTATAATCCCATACCCATACATTTAATGTGGCAATATTATCAAACTTAACCATTAATTTTTTATCCCTCCAAAGAGGGAATTTATCAATTCAACTATCCCGACCTCAGATTACAGCAATTTTGAACCCTAATTTGATCGCAATAGTTTTTTCAGCCCCTTGATTTTTGCCTTCAGAGGGAATTGATCAATTCAGTTATCCCACTGTGTGGCTACAGCAATTTTGAACCCTAATTTGATCGCAATAGTTTTTTCAGCCCCTTGATTTTTGCCTTCAGAGGGAATTGACCAATTC
>CAYNXM010000414.1:0-29632 GCA_964401105.1 uncultured Lyngbya sp.
CCCGGAATTTATCCCCCCGATAAAGTCTTTTCTAAACTCAAATATCTTAAAGATGTCGGCGAGGCAACCGTGTTATATGACGAAGCTTGGTCAGAAGTAAAGTTGGGTGCAGGATCTTAAAAAGTATTTAAACAGTATAAAAGGTTCTGTATTTGTCCCCTAAATTCCTCGCCCCCAAACCCTCAATCTTGGGCGCTTTAATAGATGGGGAACTTTAAGTTAACTTCCCTTTTAAATTGCTGAAATTGAAGCTTTATTTAAGAGAAAGGATTATGCATTTACGAAGCGTGTCGTCAGAAGTATGGCATACATACTAATCATAATGTAAAGATTTTATAACGTTTCCGAGTTGCAATATTACTTTTGTTGAGTGATTTATATCACAACTTACAATTCCGGTATATTTTTCTTTTAATCTTATTAGTTAAAGTTGTAGTGCGTCAATCTACAAGAATTGCAATTATAGTAGTAAAAATTATATTTAACTACATATTTACCACAGAGAAAGAGTGTTTTTAACTAAATAAATTGATTCAAAAGCATTTATTATTCTCCGTATTTTTAACAATTTACATCTTTTTATTATTTAAATATATTGGGAAGCAATAACGACTGCGAATTTTTGACTGAGAAGCTGTTCTTTGCGGTTTAATCAATACTTCAGTAAATAGCAGTTTTTTTGTTCTTTCATTATTCTTGTAGCAAACACCAATGACAACTCTAAATATTAATGACTATGCAGCCTTAAAAGCTTTATACGAAAGTACAAATGGGTCTTCCTGGAGATACAATAACGGTTGGAAAGACTGGGATTTTACTAGCGCCACTCCTCCAGAATTATCAGTCGTTGAGAATTGGCATGGAGTAACATTAGAAGGCGATCGGGTAAAAGAACTTGTCTTCAATAGCAATCGACTTAGTGGTGAAATTCCCACAGAATTAGGCAATCTGACTAACTTAGAATACCTTGATCTAGGTTACAATCAACTCAGTGGTGAAATCCCAGCAGAATTAGGCAATCTCACTAATTTACAATCCCTTAACCTGCATAATAATCAACTTAGTGGCGAAATCCCAGCAGAATTAAGTAATCTTACCAGCTTACAACTCCTTAACCTGTTTCGCAATCAACTCAGTGGCGAAATCCCAGCAGAATTAGGTAATCTGGCTAATCTACAATCCTTTAACCTGTTTCGCAATCAACTCAGTGGCGAAATCCCAGCAGAGTTAGGTAATCTGGCTAACTTAGTGTGCCTTTACCTAAATAACAATCAACTTAGTGGCGAAATCCCAACAGAGTTAAGCAATCTGGCTTACTTAGAAGAGCTTTACCTGTCTGACAATCAACTCAGTGGCGAAATCTCGACAGAATTACAGACTTTTATCGATAATTTACGTTATCCTGACATTCAAAACCCACCCTATGAAATTAGTCTAACTAACAATAGTGTCGATGAAAATTTAGACTCTGGAACTATTGTTGGCTTGTTAGAAAGTAAGGATATCAACTCAGAGGATGAGTTCAGTTATGAATTAGTTTCTGGAGAAGGAGACACAGATAATGCTCTGTTTGAAATAGTATACGACGAACTTCAAACTAAAGCAGTTTTTGATTACGAAACCAAACACTCCTACAGTATCCGAGTTCAAACCCATGATGATAATGGTGGGACGTTTGAGCAGCAGCTTACCATTTACATTAATGATGCGCCAGATGAGGAGGTTAACATCATCGGGGATCTGATAGAAGACAGTACTCTGTTTGCTGAAGTTTTTGATCCAGATGGTATTGCATCCTCTATCGAATATCAATGGCAGTCCTCCAAAAATGGTATCACCTGGACAGATATTGCCGGAGCAACCGATGAGACTTTTACTCCGGGTGACGAGGAAGCCGGACAACACCTGCAAGTTAACGTTTCTTATAGCGATTATGACGGTAACTTTGAGTCGCTCACTGGCACTGGAGATATAACCTTTGATCCTGTCTTGGCTGGCATATCTGGTGCTCCTGATTCAGGTCTATCAGTAGTGGGGGATTATGCCTATATTGCTGATATTAATTTTCTACAAATAGTTGATATTAGCAACCCCCATACTCCTACCCTGGTTAGTAGATTTGATACCAATGGCTATGCCGAGGGAATATCAGTGGTTGGGGACTATGCCTACATTGCTAATTATGATAACGGTCTGCAAATCGTTGACATTAGCAACCCTCAAACTCCTACCTTCGCTGGCGCTTATCATACCAATGGCTATACCAAGGGAATATCAGTAGTAGGGGACTATGCCTATATTGCTAATTATGATAACGGTCTACAAATAGTAGATATTAGCAACCCTCAAACTCCTACTTTGGCTAGCACCCATAATACCGATGGCTTTGCTTATGATGTATCAGTAGCAGGAAACTATGCTTACATTGCTAATGGCATTGATGGTTTAACAATTGTAGATATTAGCAACCCCCATACTCCTACTTTGGCTAGCACATTCGGTGTCAGTGGCTATACCGAGAGAATATCAGTAGCAAGGGGCTATGCCTACATGGCTAGTGGTAGTAGTGGTCTAAACATTGTAGATATTAGCAACCCCCATACTCCTACTTTGGCTAGCACTCATAATACCGATGGCTTTGCTTATGATGTATCAGTAGCAGGGGACTATGCCTATATTGCTGACGGTAGTGAGGGTCTGAAAATTGTTGATATTAGCAATCCCCGATTTGCTCCTCTGGTCGGAGATTATTCTAATTATGACCGCCATGGCTCTGCCAAGGAAATATTAGTGGTTGGGGACTATGCTTATGTGGATTATGACAATAGTGGTCTGGAAATCATTAATCTTAACGCCACAATACCCGTTGTTGAGAATATTAACGATGAGCCGACAGGGGTTACACTCAACAATACCCGAATTGCAGAACAGAGTAAAACGGGTCGAGTTGTGGGTCGATTATCTACGGTTGATCCAGATCCCGATGACTTCCACACCTACACTTTAATTAATGATGCAGGTGGACGCTTTGCCCTCTCTGAGGATAATAAACTGGTGGTGGCTGATGGTGGCTTACTGGACGCGGGTAGCAACTCTAGTCACGTCGTTACGGTGAAGACTACCGACTCAGAAGGTTATAGCTACTATGAGGAAGAATTGACTATTGATGTCATTGAAGTAGTTAAACCGAAAGGGGATGCCACGGACAATATCCTAGAAGGAACATCTGCCATAGATGTAATGAGAGGTCTAGCCGGAGACGATACCCTCAATGGTTATGCAGATAATGACATTCTCAATGGCGGGACAGGTGCGGATATTATGACGGGGGGGACGGGAAATGATGCTTACTTTGTTGATGATACTGCCGATCAGGTAATTGAAGCAGTTGACGAAGGGATAGACCGAGTGATTTCCTTCATTGATTACACTTTACCTGAAAACGTTGAGAAGTTAATTCTGCGCGGGAATGAATGGATTAATGGTACAGGAAATGATCTGCGAAATGTGATTAAAGGCAATGACGCTGAGAATGTGCTGGAAGGCAACGGCGGTAATGATAGACTTTTTGGTAATGGCGGTGATGACGAACTCTTCGGCGGTGCAGGTCGAGATATCTTAGACGGAGGAGATGGCCTCGATATGCTGACTGGAGGCAGTGGACGCGATCGCTTTATTCTCTCATCTGGCTACGGTGATGATATGATTACTGACTTCCAAGATGGTCAAGATCGACTACAGTTAGTTGAAGGTTTAACCTTTGAGTCTCTCACTATTGAAGCGATGGGTTTTAATTATACCGCGATTAGGTTAGATTATGAAATTTTGGCAACCCTAGAAGGAGTTGATGCCAGCTTAATCACATCTGAAGATTTCATCTAAGCTGTTTTTGTTTTATCATTAATCTGATTTCTTAATGTTGTGAGTGCTAACGGTTAGCCTCGCAATATTTTTGTTTATGCTATCGTAGACTTTTTCAAGGTTATCGCGATCGCCTCAAATACAATTGATACCCATTCATCAACTAATTTTACAGAAAGCTGCTCAACTTTAAAGATAAAATAGCAAAGATTAACCTTTTATCCCAGTATTGCGTACCAATCACAAATGACAAACGCTGTTGAACTGATAAATGTTTCTAAATCTTTTAAAGGGTTGCAGGGTAAACTATTTACTGCGGTCAATCAGATACATTTGCAAATTCAAACAGGAGAATTTTTTTCACTTCTTGGCCCCTCTGGCTGTGGAAAAACCACAACATTGCGGATGATAGCTGGGTTTGAAGCCCCCACATCCGGAGAGATTTATATTCACGGTGAGTCGATGAATCATTGTTTAGCGTTTCATCGTCCGGTGAATACTGTGTTTCAAAATTATGCTTTATTTCCTCATCTAAATATTTTTAAAAATGTCGCCTTTGGCTTAGAAATGGAAAACCTGCCGAAGCCTCAAATTCAACAACGAGTGAAGGAGGCTTTATCTTTAGTAAAACTTACAGATTTTGAACAACGTTATCCCCGTCAATTATCGGGCGGACAACAACAACGAGTGGCATTAGCCAGGGCATTAGTTAAGCAGCCAAAAGTCTTATTATTTGATGAACCATTGGGTGCTCTGGATCTAAAATTACGCAAGCAAATGCAGTTAGAATTAAAGCAAATGCAGCAAAAACTCGGTATTACATTTGTTTATGTCACCCACGATCAAGAAGAAGCCTTAACCATGTCGGATCGAATTGGGGTGATGCAGGAAGGCGTTGTCTTACAAGTGGGAAGTCCGATAGAAATTTATGAATATCCTCAAACTCGATTTGTTGCAGATTTTATCGGTGAAAGTAACTTTTTAGTTGGGGAAATACAAGAAAAAAAAGGCGATCGAGTTGTTATTTTGTGCGATCGCACGTTAGCGATTTTAGCGCAATCAACGGATGAATTATTCCTCAAACAGCAAGTTACCTTGGTCATTCGTCCGGAAAAAGTCAGAATTTATCCCAGTAGTAATCTCTCTATTCAAGGATGGCAGGGGAAAATTGAAGAAGTGATTTATATTGGCACAGATACTCGTTACCTTGTCCGAATTAGCCCCAATTATTGTCTGGTGATTCGTCAACAAAACCTACACCGGGATGACATTCAACGTTATGGTATCGGTGAGGCGGTCAAAGTGGTTATTTCTGCCGATAATATTAATGTATTACAAGATAGATAATCTACTCAAACAGGCTTTATATTAGTCGTAGGTCGTTTTTATGATTAAGTTATTGCATCCGGAATCAGTTAGATAAGGGTGAAAAAGTAATTTAGGTATGCGATTCTAATACTTATACAAAAGCGATGATGGATTTTCACTCCTCCCTTGGTAATTCCCAGCCGATAGCGGCTGAAGTTTCCCCAGAACACCTCGATGGTCTCGTGACCCAAATTGAAGATGAATTACATGGGTCTCAGGTCTATAGCTTATCAGTTGTCAACCTACAAAAACTATTGGGTCATGCAGCGGTTAAAGGTGAAATTATGATTCGGGCTGTGGGTCGAGAAGCCATTCAAATTGCCTTAAAACAGATGGCTGCTGGCTATACTAATTTAGCGCAAATCCCTCAACAACAGATCTCTTCATCTGTGGCTACCCTCACCCCAACAGAAACAGAAGAAGTATTGCTATCTGATGAGTCTGACGCTTCCTGCCAAACTCCAGAGGTTGATACTTCTGCTTCCTCTCCAACCCCTGCGGTTGAACAGACTGATATGGAAGAGACAACCACAGAAGACACAACCACAGAAGACACAACTACAGTGGTTTCTCCCCTCGAAGATGTTGCAGAAGACTGTGCCCCCCATCATATTAAGTCAACCCCTCCCACTTCCCACCCCAAAACTGACACACCAGAAACAACAGACTCTACTCCAGCAAAGACAAAGAAAAAGAAATTAACCAAAGCTGACATCGCCGCCCAAAAAGTTCAGCAACGAACCGACTATCTTCGTCAAGTGGCAGAACAGTTTCAGCAAGCGCGCAAAGCGTTAGGATTATCTCAATGCGAACTGCATCGTAATACAATGGTGCCTTTATCTCATTTAGAAGCCCTAGAAATGGCGCAAGAAGATCAACTCCCAGAAGATGTATACCTGCGAGGTTTTATCTGCCGTTTAGGTAATGCCCTTGGCCTCGATGGTACGGCGATGGCGGCAGCGTTACCGGCCCCCGATCCTCTCCAAAGCCTTACCCCTTCTTGGTCTTCCCCGGAACCCGATACAGACTTCTATCTTAATCCGGTTCACCTTTATCTGGGTTATGCGGCTTTATTAGCCGGATCGATTGGTGGTATTGCATTACTGTCTCAGCAGGGAATACCGGAAAATATCCCCGCCCCTGATGTGCCCGATATTCCAGAGAATACTTCATCTCAATCTCACCGCCCTGTTGAACCGGAGTTAACACCGGGATTACAATCTACTGATACAGGAGTTGTTTTAGGGGCAGATATTGTTCCTCCCCAAACCATTCGTTCTCAGTCCATTTCTTAAAAGACTATACAAGTCAGAGATAAGTTATTCTTAATCTCAAGCTTGTTCTTTTCGTCCTTCTAAAGACAGAGTCTAGCCAAATTGATTTCCATACTGGGGTAGATATATTCAGGCTATTCAAGTGATAAGGTTGTTATACAATCATTTGATGAAACAGATTAATTAATTTATGTATACACTAGCAGAAGTTGCCAGCAGCGCATCACATTTCCCTTACGCAGTAGTTATCGTGGGTGGAGTAGGATTTTTAGCCGCTGTCTCCATTGGTTCAATTGCATGGTATAATTCTAAGCGCCCTGTTGGATGGGAAAATAAAGAGCGTCCTGATGTTGTACCAGAAGTTGATAAGTCTGAAAATCCTGGTGTGGGTTAATCGAATTAAGTATTAGTAAAACTAATATTTTTTTGTAGATAGAGAAACTGATAGTCAACTCAAAGTTAACATCAATATTTTTTTAAGGAGACAAATCAATAATGGCAAGTTCCACAGAAGATCAAAATGCTAATTATGACCGTGGCATTAAACCGGCAGAGGTAGGTGCACGTCAAGATAGAGAAGGAGAAGACTATAAGAAAAAACCTGAAAAAGAGGGTGATATCGATACCACAGGAGGCATGACTGTGGACCGCGAAGGAAAAATGAATAACTATGCCATTGAGCCTGAAATGTACGTTAATGAACCCGGTGATTTAAAAGAAGAAGAAGAAGCCGATAAAGCCAGACGCGCTCAAGAACTGAAAGAAGTAAAAGAGCAAGGTGAAAAAGGCCCGGGTGTTATTTAATAAATTATTGACTTAATTTCTAAGTATTTACATAACCCGATAAAGACGTTCTATTTTGAATGTCTTTTTTGATTGATTTATTATTTTTAGTCATTTAAAATTGGTCTTTCAGTCCCCTTAACTTAGCAAACGTCCGGACAGAATCTTGACTGTTTACAGCAGATTGAAGTGAGGATTGATCCCAACGTAAAAATGGATTGGTTAGTTTTTCAATGCTTAAAATAGAAGGAATTGTGGCTTGATTTTGACGACGAGCTATTTCTACTTGATGATGACGTTCTTTTAATGCAGAATTATTCGGGTCAACTGTCAGGGCAAATTTAAGATTTTTGAGAGTATATTCATGGGCGCACCAAACTCGAGTATTGTCCGGTAAATTCCGCAATTTACTTAAAGATTGAACCATTTGTTGAGGCGTACCCTCAAATAAACGCCCACAACCCCCCGCAAACAGCGTATCCCCACAAAATAAGTCTCCTGCCTCCGTATCGGGTTGAGGCGCAAAATAGTAGGCAATATGGGCACGGGTATGGCCTGGGACAAAAAAGACTTCAGCTTGGCGATCGCTAAATTCAACCCGATCCCCTTCCTGCAAAAATACCTGTTGTCCAGGAATGCGTCCCCGATCTACTTCTCCCCCATAAACAATTGCATCGGGATATTGTCGCAGCAGTTGAGAATTTCCCCCAACATGATCGCTATGATGATGGGTATTAAAAATCGCCACCAAATCAGCTTCTAAGGCTTGTAAACGTTGCAAAACAGGTTGAGCAACAGCCGGATCTACAACTGCGGCGATCTGGCGTTGAGAGTCGTATAACAGAAAAATGTAGTTATCAGATAGGACGCTTAGTCGTTCAACCTGCATAAATTAAAAATCGATCATTTTTAAAATTAATCATAACATAGCGCAATCACTTATTCCCCAAAACTACACTATTGAGATCTGTTCTTTTTGTCGAGTATTTTATCATAGTAAAATCAGGCATAAACTGTACTGAGACTACTTCTATTTATCTGAGAGGATCAATACTTCAAACCCTGACCCAATATCTCATTATTCTTTAATTCAAATTAGACATTTTACATCGACTCTGTTAATGACTTTTCAAAACAAAAAATAATGTTTGGAGAGGGGGGAGGGCTTACGAGGAATTGTGATCGCAAAAGTGATGCCTTCACCGGGTTGAGAAATACATTCTAACTTACCCCCTTGTTGTTGACTGATTAACTGATAAGCAATAGATAATCCAACTTTCCTACAATGTAGACAATCTAGAGATGGCTGCACCGAAGAGTCAAATATCTGTTGACAAATTTCTGTACTTGAAGCCACTGTATTGCCAGAAATTAAAATTCTGACTGTATCGATATCTACGACTTCAGTTTTAATGGTCAAAGTCGGCGGTTTAACCAGAGTCTCTGTCGTCATTTCAGCTTCTAGTTGATCGATCACATAAGTAATTAAATTAAAAATGACTTGGTTTAATTGTCCAGGATAACAATTAATATAGGGTAATGTACTATAAGCCTTAACAAACTGAATTCCATTCGATTTTCCTTTTGCTAATAGTCGATTTCGCAACAGCAGTAATATACTCTCTAAGTTTTCCTCTAAATCAACAGTTCCCTGCTCTTCTTTATCTAAATGACTAAAATCATACAAAGCTTTAACTACATTCCGAACTCGTTCAGACCCGGTTTTCATTGAGTCTAATAGTTTAGGTAAATCTTCTTGTAAATAATCCCATTCTATCGCTTCTAGTTCGTCGAGTATCGCAGCCGGAGGGTTAGGATAATAATGCTGATATAATTTCATCATTTTCACTAAATCTTCCATATAGCTGCTGACATGAAAGAGATTGCCGTAAATAAAGCTAATCGGATTATTAATTTCATGAGCTACCCCAGCCACAATATGATCTAAGGATAACTTAGTTTCTGCTTGAATCAGCTGTATTTGAGTTTTATATAACTGATTTAAAGTGGCTTCTAATTGATCTCTTTGATGCTTTTCTTGGTGTTGGCTCTCTCGTAATGCCGTTTCTATCTGAATCCGTTCTGTAATATCTAAGCCGACAAAAACAGCCGCAGATCCTCGTTGATATTTTTGAGCCTGAATTAAATAAATTCGCGGTTTTTGATTAACATCAGTAGTAACTTCTCTCGATTCTATCCAATTGTCACTGGCAAAAAAGTCATAGACAAATTGATTGAATTCTGGGCTAGTTTCTAAAAATCCAACCGGTTGATCCACAAACGCTTCAACCGGTAAATTATAAGCATTGGCTAAATGTTGATTGACTCCGATATATTTTAAGTCTGAACCAATCCAAGACACTAAACCCGGAACAGCATGAAGCACTGCTTCGAGTTGATCTTGATAGGCAATAATTGCTGCATCATTGGCTTTTTGCTCGGCAGCACTTTCTACCCACCAGGCTATAATGGGTTCAGGAGAATTTAAGGCTAAATGATGGGCGCGAACAGAAACTGGAAATAATTCCCCCGTTTGGGTTTGATGATGAGCGCTAAATGTTAAACTTTTATGTTGGTTCAGTTGTTGACAATGTTCTTGCCAAACGACTGCCACCATATCCGGATCAATTTGATCAATTTTTAGCTGCAATAATTCAATTTGATGATAGCCTAAACTGCGACAAGCCGCTTCATTGGCATAACAAATATAGCCATCTAATGTCATCCAAAATACCGCTTCTGAGGTTTGCACCATCATGGGATCGGGAATAATAATTTCAGCCGTTGAGGCATTTTGAATCATTAAAATTAAGCCCCCAACTTCTCCCGTTTCATGGTGCCAGGATTGAACTTTCCACTGCATCCATTGAACCGAACCACTCAGTAAAGAAACATAGCAACTTTGTTCCCATTGCTCTAATTTTCCGGATAAGCAGCGTTGCGCTTTGTCAGACCAAGTTTGAGGCAAATTGAGGAACAAATCATTGTGACAACGGCCGGTCCAATGCTCTCCCAAGTTAAACAGTTGTTGCCATTTTTGGGAGGTGGCGATGTAGTGCATTTGATTATCCACCATCGCGACAGCAACGGGCATTTGTTCGACAAATAAACGATGGGGATTGAGGACTGATTTCGGGTGGCCGATTCGGCCTGAGTCGGAGGCCTGAGAAAAAGAATTCGGCTTTTGTTGTTGATTCATGAGGTTTAACAAGTAGATGACTTGCTATGCTTTATAGAATTAATATTTGTCCGCTTCGTGCAACCCATCCATTGATTCTTCAATACAAGGGATATAAGCCGGGTTTCGGGAAGTTTTTGAAGAAATTTGATAATTTATACAGATTGAACCCTGATCTAAATATTTTAGAGAAAAAACACTAACTTTGTAAATTAGACGACAGTAATTATTATCATTTTATGATTTTGTATCAGGATGAAGAACTGTCCTAGTTTTGAGTGATGGTACAGATCACCATGGAATGCAACCTATATACAGTATATTACCTGTTATATTTAGATTACACCATTTAACCTGAATAAATTCTGAAATTTTGTTACTTTGAGAGAAAATCAACAAAAAATTAAGGGCTACCTAGGATTTTACCGAAGTCGCCCTTATTTTCTTAATTTAAATGAAGCCAGGTTCAAATTACGCGATTCTTTTGACAAAGAGACTACGCGATCGCAGCCATTTTCACATCATTATTGGCTAACAATTCTTGTAACTCTTCCGAGTCTACCGTTTCTTTCTCAATCAAAATCTCAGACAATTGATTCAGAATGTGACGGTTTTCCGTCAATACTTGTTTCGCCCGTTGATAAGCTTCTTCCACTAATTGACGCACTTCGCTATCAATTGTAGCGGCAGTTTCTTCAGAAAAATCCCGTTCTGACATAATATCACGACCCAGGAATACATTCCCCTGTTGACGACCTAAGGCAACAGGCCCAAGGTTGTCACTCATGCCGTAGCGGGTAATCATCTGGCGAGCAACCCGTGTGACTTGCTGGAGGTCATTAGAAGCCCCTGTGGTGACTTCTTCTTCCCCGAAGACGATTTCTTCCGCAATCCGGCCACCGAGGGCAACCGCCATCTGGTTTTGCAGATAAGACCGACTAAACAAACCCGAGTCCATCCGATCTTCGCTGGGCATAAACCAAGTTAACCCCCCGGCACGACCCCGAGGAATAATACTGATTTTTTGCACGGGGTCATAATCTGGCATCAAGGCCCCGACTAAAGCATGACCCGCTTCGTGATAAGCCACCAATGTTTTACGTTTCTCACTCATCACCCGATCTTTCTTCTCAGGCCCTGCTAAAACGCGGTCAATGGCATCATTCACCTCATCCATGGAAATTTCGGTCAGGTTACGACGGGCAGCTAAAATAGCGGCTTCATTTAACAAGTTAGATAAGTCTGCCCCGGTAAACCCTGGAGTCCGACGGGCAATTTTATCTAAGTCCACATCAGGAGATAAGGTTTTACCCCGGGCATGAACATTGAGAATTTCAGATCGACCCGCATAGTCAGGACGGTCTACGACCACTTGACGGTCAAACCGACCGGGACGCATTAAGGCTGCATCCAATACATCGGGACGGTTGGTGGCTGCGATGATAATAATTCCGGTATTGCCTTCAAACCCATCCATTTCGGTGAGTAACTGGTTGAGGGTTTGTTCCCGTTCATCGTTACCGCCCCCCAGACCTGCACCCCGTTGCCGACCCACAGCATCAATTTCATCGATAAAGACGATACAAGGGGCGTTGGTTTTGGCTTGTTCAAATAAGTCCCGGACGCGGGATGCACCGACACCGACAAACATTTCCACAAATTCTGAACCGGAGATACTGAAGAAAGGAACCCCTGCTTCTCCGGCAACGGCTTTAGCCAGTAAGGTTTTCCCGGTTCCCGGAGGCCCGACTAACAGAACCCCTTTGGGAATTTTTGCCCCAATGGCGGTAAAGCGGTCTGCATTTTTGAGGAAGTCTACCACTTCACTCAGTTCTAATTTAGCTTGTTCAATTCCCGCTACATCCCCGAATGTGACTTGGGTTTGGGGTTCCATCTGAACTCGGGCTTTTGATTTACCGAAGTTCATGGCTTGGTTTCCTGGCCCCCCTTGGGCGCGACGCAACAGGAAAAATAAACCCACTAATAGTAAAATGGGGAAAAATAAGCTACTGAGGGCCTTGAACCAGAAGCCATCATCGCTTTGGGGTAAAACGGAAATATCGACGTTATTCTGACTCAGAATATTGATTAAATCCGGATCATTGGGTAAGTTAACTAATACTTTTTCCCCATCTTGAGCGGTGACTAAGGCTCGAGTGCGGTCTGCACTCAGATTCACCCGTTCAACTCGGTTGCCCTCGACTTCCTGAATAAAAGTACTATATTTCCAGGTTTCTCGAGTTTGGGGTTGTTTATCAAAGAATGCAGTGGCTAACGCAATGACAACAATGGCTAGCAACGCATATAAACCGGCATTTCTCCAGCGTTTATTCACTGGGATCTATCCTCCTACGATTCTTTTCAGTCTGTGAAACTGTAATATTCTTATTTTGTTTACTAATCTTAACGTAATTTGAGCCAAACCTGTGAGATTATTATCGTTTATTATATAAGGCGCACAACAGACAACGGAACCATCATCAGTCATTTGTGGGTTCATTCCAAGGGCTAGCCTTTTGCCTCATCCCCTCTGCCCTATCCCTGTCTATGACGAATACTGACCCATGACCTATTCTATGAGAACATAGGGACAAGGGACATCTTTAAGATTTATGAAGGTAGAAGACTGTTGTCAAGCGCTGCTCGCCCAAATTCTACCCACCGTTGATCCTCATCGTCGGGGGATGTGTATTGATGTGGGTGTGGGGACTTTTGCATTTTATTGTGAATTATTTGCTCAGTTGGGATTTAAAACAGTTGCGGTTGAACCTCTACCGCTTCCTGCGATTCGGGCAATGTGTCAGTCTCATGGCATTGAGTGGGTTGAAAGTTGTCTTTCTGATGTCGATGGGACTCAAACCTTACATTTGGGGACGTATCAAGGGGCAGTCGATGTTAATTTATCGTCGTTAATTGCCCATTGGTGGGGGGCTTCGACGATGACTCAGACGGTACCGTCTTTGACCTTAGCGACTTTATTATCTCAGGTTCAACCGCAAAAAATTACCTGTCTGAAATTGGATGTTGAAGGGGTTGAGTTAACCATCCTCAGGCAGTTAATCCAGTTGCCGGAATCTTTGTTACCTCAGGTGGTGATGTTTGAGTATGGCGGCGGCGCGAGTCGTTCAAGGGGTGAAACAGGCTGGTCTGAGGAATTTATATCTAAAACCCATGCCTGTTTAAAGCTGTTGCAACACTGTGGTTATGGCTTTAGCATTGGGGTGGACTCAGCCCCCAACACCACTGAGATGTTATTTGACATACGATACCCCAGCTTACAACTTGACAAGATTTTACACCCTCAAGCCATTTATGGCAATATCATCAGTTTTCGTGACTGTAAATTCTCTAAATTTAAGATACAAGAAATTTGTCGAGAATTTTATGAACCGCCGGAATTATCAGTCTTTTATTCAGATAAAAATCTGATTGACTCTGGAGATTTTAAAGTCATTCAACAATGTATTAATTCTAATCAAGTTATTTTTGATGTAGGGGCAAATGTAGGGGCTTGGAGTCAAGCGGTTTTAAAGCATTGTCCTGATGCAAAACTCCACATATTTGAACCGGCACCACCGATTTATCAACAGCTTTTAAAAAATTGTGCCTATCGAATGCAGGCGGGCAATATGTCATTCAACAATATGGCTTTATCTAATCAAGAATCCTTACAAAGATTTTGTTTTTATCCACAGCAGCCCAAATGGAGTACATTTTATCGCCGCTTAGACATTGAAGCCCAATACAACCTCTCCTCTCCCCAATTAATTCCGGTCTTACAAACAACTTTAGATCTGTATTCTCAAAGAAATTCTATTAATAGAATTCATTTTTTAAAAATTGATGTGGAAGGGAGTGAATTTGATGTGTTACAAGGTGCTTATAATTTGATTAAACAGGGAAAAATTGATTATCTTCAGTTTGAGTATGGAGGAAGTTATAAAAATGCTAAAATTACCCTCAAGCAGATTTTTGAATTTTTGACAAAACATCGATATATCATTTTCAAAATTCACCCTAATCGATTAGAGTATATCCCTGAATTTGTTCCCAGTTCTGAAAACTTTGAATATAGTAATTTCTTAGCGGTTAATGAACGTTTAAAGAGTAGTCTACTGGATGAAGCGCCTCAGATGCTGGATTTACCTCAGCTCTTTCAACAGCAGTCAATTCAACCCAGAGGTGTGATTCATGTCGGTGCTTATGAGGGAAAAGATCTTCAGCTTTATCAACGTTTAGGATTTCAGAAAATTTTATTAATTGAAGCCAATCCTATTGTTTTTAAACGCTTAGGGAGAACCATAGAGCCGGATAAAAATGTGATTGCAGTCAATTGTGCAATTAGCGATCATAACGGCACTGCAACCCTTCATGTCACTTCGTTAGAAGAAAATAGCTCAATCTTACCCTTAAAGCAGGTAACTCAGTTTTATCCTCAAATTCACGAAACTGAACAAGTTTCTGTTCCATCTCGAAGTATCGATAGTCTTTTACAAGAGTTGAAACTCAATCCTCAAGAATTTAATGTCCTTAATCTTGATATTCAAGGGGCAGAACTTTTAGCATTAAAAGGGGCGAAAAACTGGCTAAAATTTGTCGATGCGATTAAGACAGAAGTTAATTATGAGGAACTTTATGAAGGCTGTGTTTTAATCGATCAATTAGATAATTTTCTCAATCAGCAGGGATTTGAGAGAGGTACAACAAATAGCCCCACCCATCCGTCTTGGGGAGATGCATTTTATGTGAAAAAACCCGTTATTACTATGTCTTCTTTGGGGAAAAATGGACAGTTTTCCCATCAAATCTTTCAGTATGCTTTTCTTAAAATCTATGCTCAAGAACATGATCTGAGGCTAGAAACACCTCGATGGATTGGACAAGTTTTATTTGGGCATCAAGATCCAAAAATTACTCGAAAATATCCGGAGTTTCAAGAAGAAACCAATATCTTGGCAGATGCTAAAATACCTCAATTAACTTCTCCTTTAAAAAATAGGGATTTATGGGGATATTTTCAATATCACACGCAATACTATCAACCCCATCAACACTATTTTCGCTCATTATTTCAACCCACTCCTGAAATTCACAAAAAGCTAATACCAGCACTTCATCGTTTACAAACTGAAGGCAATACAATTGTTGGATTACATTTGCATCGTGGAAATTCTAGGTATGAACACTTTTTTGATGCGCCGAATAGCTGGTACAAAGAGTGGTTAAGTGGATTTTGGGAAACACTCTTAAATCCAGTTCTTTTTATCGCCAGTAATAAAGCGGCAAAAGCCGTTAAGGATTTTGCTGAATATCAACCGCTGACTGCAAAAGATTTAGGAGTGGAGTTTCCTGAAGCGAGCTTTTATCCAGATTTTTATCTCCTGACTCAGTGCAATATTTTAGCTATTTCTAACAATTCTTTTTCATTTGCTGCCAGCCTACTCAATGAAAGATGTCAATTTTTCTTCCGTCCTCATTTACATCATCAAAAACTGATTCCATTTGATCCGTGGAATAGTGAAGTCATTTTTCGAGATGCTAAAGTTCACCCATTTAAAATGCCTCAAAAAACTTCAATCTCAGCTTGCTACGAAATGATTAAAAAACAACCTAACTCAGTGGAAGCTTATCAGTGCCTCGCGCAAATTTTACAACAGCAAGGTAAGTTAGAACCCGCTATTCGAGCTTATCAGAAAGTGATTAAACTGCGACCCCAAGACGCTGAAGCTTATGCAAATATTGGTGGTATATTAGATCAGCAAGGAAAATCTAAGTCTGCGATCGCTTATTATCGTAAAGCGATGGCTTTACAATTCCCTCAATCTTTTAAATCCCTATCATGACTCAGTGGCAATTGAATACGCCTATTGCTTTTATAATTTTTAATCGGCCTCAAACAACTCAGCAAGTGTTTGAAGTGATTCGGCAAGCTCAACCGCCGAAACTATTTGTAATAGCCGATGGTGCTCGTTCAGAAAAACCGGGAGAGGCTGAAAAATGTACTGCGACAAAAGCGATTATCAATCGGGTTGACTGGGATTGTGAAGTTTTGACTAATTATTCTGCTGTCAACCTAGGAGGAAGAAAACGAATATATAGTGGTTTAAATTGGGTATTTGACCATGTTGAAGAAGCGATTATTTTAGAAGATGATTGTTTGCCTCATCCGACCTTCTTTCGTTTTTGTGAGGAATTATTAAAACGATATCGTGACGATGAGCAAGTTATGTTTATTTCTGGTAATAATTTTCAGTTTGGACGGCAAAGAACAGAATATAGTTATTACTTTTCTCGCTATACTCATAATTGGGGTTGGGCGAGTTGGCGGCGGGCATGGCAACACTATGATGATCATATGAGTCAATGGCCTGAAGCAAAAAAAAATAAATGGTTAAATCACTTTCTTGGGAATGAAAATGCCGCTCAATATTGGGAAAATATTTTCGAGGCGGCTTATCGTGAAGTGATGAAACATGGTTGGGATTATAGATTTTTATTTGCTTGTTGGATTCATCATGGTTTTAGCATTCTTCCCCACACTAATCTCGTTTCTAATATCGGTTTTGGTGCAGATGCCACTCATACAAAAGATGCAGGTAGCTCTTTAGCAAATATGTCTGTGGAAGCGATGCAGTTTCCTCTCAAACATCCAACTGAAATTCGTTATCAAACTCAAGCCGATCTTTTTACAGAAAGTATATTATTTAGTGGGATAAAAATATCGGAAAAATCTCAAAATAAAAATAAAACACAATCTACTTCTGTAAAAAAACATATTCTTTTATATACGGACGACCCGCAGTTGGGGGGAGTTGCTCAATATAATCATTCTATTTTATCCGCTTTAATTCAACAAGGCTATCAAGTCACCTGTGTTCAAACTCGCAAGCAAAATCCTATTATTACAGAACAAGAAAAACGAGGTATTCAGCATATTTGGTTAGAGTTTGATACCGTTACTGATTTTCATCGCACCTTAACCAATCCAACAGATGCTCAACAAATTTTTTCACAGACAAAACCGGATTTAATAATTTTCAGTGATTCTTGTCCGCTGTCGGATTTTGCGGCAAAACAGGTGGCAATTAACTTAAAAATTCCTTATTTAATTATCAATCATTTTGTTGCCCCTTATCTAGCTGAACGCTTTAACAACTATTTAGATAAACTTTCTAATTTTTATTCTCAATCTCAAGAGGTGATAGCAGTTTCTCAAGAAAACCTACAACTTCTCTACGATCAATTTAAACTGCCTCACACTCATGGAAGTATTATTTATTATGGTCGTCCTCAACAATATTTTGAACCACCTCAATCATCCATCCGTCAATCTTTGCGAAAAACATATCAAATTCCCGAAGATGCAATTATCTGTTTTACCTCAGCACAACTTTCATCTGTCAAAGGATTTCAATATCAACTCGAAGCCATTCAACAACTGCAAAATACAGCAATATTTTCTCGTCTTTATTTTGTCTGGGCTGGAATTGGTATTTTAGAACAACAGTTAAAAGAAAAAATCAAACAATTAGGCGTTGAAAATCAGGTTAAATTAATTGGACAACGGTGGGATATTCCGGATTGGTTAGATGCCAGCGATCTCTTTATTTTACCTTCAGAAGCAGAAGGAATGCCCTTAGCCATTATGGAAGCGATGGCAAAAGGATTACCTGTGATTGCATCAGCCGTCAGTGGCATTCCAGAAGAATTAGGAAACACAGGAAAATTATTACCTAATCCCAAAGAATATCCGCAAAAAGCGATTGCAAAATTAGTTCAAACTATACAAAAATGGACAATCAATTCTGAGTTAAGAAAATTAGTAGGTCAAGCTTGCCAACAACGGGCAAAACAACTTTTTCAAGAAGAACGTATGATTAATGATACTCTAAATGTGATTCAACAGGCTTTACTTCCGGCTGGGGATTATATCTCTCCAGGATTGAAAATTATTCAGCTAGATGCTTGTTTCCCTAATTTAACAATTGGCGATAAACAGACGAATTCATGGCCTTATTTGCGACGAGAAATTCCCCATAATTGGTATGTTGATAAACGTCAACCGACTGTGGGTTTCCTCAGCCGAGATGAGGTACATATTCTTTATAATACAGCACGTCAATTTTCTGGGAAGAAAGCCTTAGAAATTGGCTGTTGGCTAGGATGGTCTGCCTGCCATTTAGCGGCTGCGGGAGTACAACTTGATGTGATTGATCCCTTACTCAGTCGAACAGAATTTTATCAAAGTGTTCAACAGTCTCTCACCGCCGCTGGTGTGATTCAAAGGGTCAATTTAATTGCGGGTTATAGTCCTCAAAAAGTTGAAGAAGTTGCGACAACAATGCAACAACAATGGTCACTGATTTTTATTGATGGCAATCATAACTCACCCGGGCCTTTACAAGATGCGATTATTTGTGAAAAATTAGCGGCAAAAGATGCGATTATTTTATTTCATGATTTAGCCTCTCCGGATGTGGCGAATGGTTTAGCTTATTTTAAGCAAAAGGGTTGGAATACTATGATTTATCAAACGATGCAAATTATGGGGGTAGCTTGGCGAGGCAATGTCACTCCCATTCCACATCAACCCGACCCTCAAGTTAATTGGCAGCTTCCAGAACATCTACAAGAATATGCTGTCAGTAATATATCGAAAAATCAACAATTTCAGGATAAAATTATGACTGAAGATGTACAAAATTTAATTCAAAATACAATTAGCTTACTCAAACAAGGACAAGCATTAGAAGCGTTAAAAATTGTAGAAAAATTAATTAAGACTCATGGCAATACTCCTGAAGTGAATTATTTATATTGTTTGTGTTTAATGCCTTTAGGACGACATAAAGAAGCATTAGCAGCGGCAAAAGCAGAGTTAGAAATTAATCCTCATCATACCCAAGCAAAAGCTCAAGTTCAACAGTTATCTCAATCTTTAACCCGAGAAATACCAAAAATCCCAACAGATCAACGGCCTTGGAATACCAGTCTATCTCAATCGGTACTTCAGTCCATTCAAAAAGGATCTCATTATTATTCCTACAGAGGAATTTCAATGATTAAAAATCCCTTTGATTTTGCCTTATATCCTTTATTGATTTGGAATTTAAAGCCAAAAACCATCATTGAAATTGGTTCAAAAAATGGAGGAAGTGCGGTATGGTTTGGGGATTTAATCAATAACTTTAACCTCAATGGTCATATTTTTTCAGTTGATATTGTGCAAGTCAAAGCAGTTGAGCATGAACGAGTTACCTTTATGGAAGGAAATGGTAGAAAATTAAAAAATATACTGTCATCTGATTGGATAAATCAGTTACCTCGACCCCTACTTGTAATTGAAGATGCGGATCATACTTATGAAACCAGTCATGCTGTTTTAAACTTCTTTCATCCCTATTTACAATTGGGAGATTATATTATTATTGAAGATGGAATTATTTCAGATTTAACTCAAGATGCTACTTATAATAGTGGCCCCCATCGCGCTTTAAAACAGTTCTTATCACAATATCAAGCAGACTATGAAATCGATCAAGATTATTGTGATTTCTTTGGTTATAACTTAACTTGGTGTACGAATGGTTTCTTAAAAAGAGTCAAACCAAATCAAGTAGTTTCAACTGCCGACAACACCTTAGAATCAACAACAACTCAAATTCAAAGTTGGATTACTCAATATCAACAACAACCGCAACAGTATACTTCAGCGCTATCAAATCTGCGTCAAATTCGTCAACAAATTGCTCAATATTGGCTGAATCTATCTTCGGAAAAATTATCAAATACTTATTCGGGAGAAATTGGTAAAGCGCATAAACGCTTAATTAATAGTGGGATAAAAGCCGAATTTTTAACGGAAACAGAACAGCAATTTATACAAGATATTGAAACTCAAATTGCTCAAGGATGGCAGCATCCTCAAGCACTGAACTATTTGCTGGCAGCCATGTTATATCGACGTGCTGACCAACTGCCGCTGCACTACCAAGGCGCACCCATTCCTCGCTGGTTTGCAAATGATTATCTCAAATTTATGTTTGCTTCTCCCAGTAGTTTTCAAACACCCGGAGAAGTCGATCAATATTATCAGTATTTTCTAAATTGGATTACTTATGTGCATCAAAATGTCACCACTCAATCTAATTCTTCTATCTGGCAAGATATCGCGCTTTTGTTTACCCAAACCGTTAGCTTTATCCCGATTTACTTTACACAAACACCTAATTTATTAGAGTTTTATCAGAAACGCGCTGAAATTATTGAAACTACACTCAAACAGCGAGGCTGCTTGCTTGATTATACATTTAAAAAACCGACAAAAACCTCTAGTAAAATTCGTTTAGGCATCTTAAAAGATCATTATACAACTCAAACCGAAACCTACGCTATTCTTCCCGTTTTTGAACATTTAAACGATGCTGAATTTGAAATTATTTTATATGCAATTAAATCTTATAATCATCCGCTAGAACAGTATTGTCAAAGCCGTGCAGATCGGTTAATTATATTACCCACTAACTTAGAGCGTCAAGTGCAAACAATTCGAGATGGAAATCTAGATATTTTATTTATTGCTTCTAATTTAACCGCAGTTAATTTAAATTCTACTTTACTTGCGATGCACAAATTAGCACCAATACAAGTGACCTCCATCACCTCCCCAGTCAGTCCGGGAATGAAAACTATTGATTATTATATTGCTGGTAATTTGACCGCATCTCCAGAAACAATGCAAAAACAATATAGTGAGAAACTCGTTAATATTGAAGGTTCGGGTTTATGTTTCCGCTATCCGATTGCAGAAGCTGAACAAACTGTATCTCCCAGTCGAGACAGTTGGGGTGCAAATGATGATACAATTATTTTTATTTCTGGTGCAAACTTTTATAAAATTATCCCAGAAGTTCGGGAAACCTGGGCAAAAATATTAGCCAATGTTCCCCATTCTATCTTAGTTTTATATCCCTTTAATCCCAACTGGACAAATAGCTATCCGATGATAACCTTTGTCGAACAAATGCAATCTGTTTTGCAACAATACGAGGTTTCTCCCGACCGGTTAGTGACGATTAAAGCTTTACCCAGCCGTAACGATATTAAAGCCTGTTTAAAATTAGCAGATATTTATTTAGACTCTTATCCTTATGGCGGTGCAACCTCTCTAATTGACCCTCTAGAAGTAGGATTACCCACCGTTGTTTTAGAAGGAAATGCTTTACGTTTCCGTCAAGCTTCTGCACTGTTGAAAGAACTACAATTATCTGAATTAGTCACAAATAATGAAACCGACTATATTCAGCTTACCACTCAATTAGCAACAAACTCAGAGTGGCGGCAATCTCTCCAGCAAAAACTGAAGCAAAAAATGCAAGATTCACCGCCATTCCTTGACAGTCACGCTTACGGAAATAAAATTAGTCAATTATTCAAAAGTTTCTTAACAAAAGAGCAACCCAATCAGGAACTTTTATCCAAAACACTGTTAGATACACCCCAAAAACGTCAACAGTTTTTAACAGATATTGTTCAAAATGTGAACGATTATGATTTAGACAAATCCAATCAATCTGCTATTAAAAAATTACGTCAATTCCGCAAAGCGATGGCGGATTATTGGTTAAAACTTCCGACTGAACAGTTAGAATATTACTATAAAAGTGATATGGGAACCGGATATCAAATCTTATTAAATCGAGGCATTCAACAAGAACCTTTAACGCCTCTAGAAACTGAGTTTGTTAATCAATTAACCCCTGTTGCTATTGGATTAAACCAGCCGAATGCATTAAATTATTTGATAGCGGCAATGCTGTACTATGTCCCTGGGAAAATGCTCGTGAGAGATGCTAAAACCCGTTTACCTCAATGGTTATTTGCTGATTATCAGCAAGTATTTGAAAACCCAGAAATATTAGAAAAAATTCAGCAGTCTTTAAAGCATCGTCAAACTCAATCAAAGACTGTTGATATTAATAACTCACAATTTATGAATCGCTTAATGGGTTGTGCCAATCTGTATGAAATCGATCCAACCCATCAAGCCGTGATAGAAGATATGTATCAACTGCGTCAGCAGGTTGCCCAGTATATCTCTCAAATGTCTGAGGGGGAATTAGAATCTACTGTATCAAAATCTGTAAGTAAAGCTTATCAAATTCTCTTAAATAGTGGTTTCTCTCAGCAAATATTAAGAGATAGCGATCAACAATTTTTAAACACTCTTGGAATTGAATCCACTCAATCCCTCAACTCACTCAATTCTCTTCCTAAACAATTAATAGTCTTGCTCTATTTCAATCCAACAAACCTTCCCAAACTTGACCTCACAGCCTTTCCCCCATCCTGGCGAGAAATCTTACTGCTGTTTCTTGACTCAAATCAACCGGATAATCGCCTAAAATGAGTGGGTAAAACGGGCGGAGTCATCGACTAATCGAATCCATCCCCGACGGATATTGTACAGTAATCTATGAACAATTGCGGTTTCGTCTTCACTCAAGGATTCGCTTTTCAATGCCCGTAATAGTCGCTGTTGATCGCTGCGGGTAATCAAACTAGAAAACATAATTTCACCGAATAACTCTTCGAGGGGTAGGGAAGAATCAGCGGTGGAGGATAATCTAGAACGGTGATTAAACATGATCGGTTTCAACAAAATATCTATGTTACTTATTATGCTTGATTATTTTCCGAGTTTCCGTGATATTGATAAGCCATCATTGGTGATAAATTTCAAGGTCAACTGGTGATCTAATCTAGACTTAAAACGTGATCTACATCACATTAACAAATAAAAGTGTCCATCTCAATCAATTATGCTTTAAACTATTATGTAGAATGCTATACACAAAATCACAAGATGGAGCAGGCAACATTCGGTGCTGGGTGTTTTTGGGGGGTTGAAGCGGCTTTCCAAAAGCTGAAGGGAGTCACCTCTACTTCAGTTGGATATATGGGTGGACATTTTCCGAATCCTTCCTATCTAGATGTTTGTGCCCGAATTACAGGTCATGCTGAAGTGGCTCAAGTGGAGTACAATCCTAATATTGTTTCTTATGGAGAACTCCTAAAACTGTTTTGGCAGATTCACGATCCAACTTCTCTGAATCGTCAGGGACCCGATCGAGGAGAACAATATCGCTCCGTGATATTTTATCACAATAGTGAACAAGAAACTATAGCACGTCAGTCTAAACACAGGCTGCAAATGTCCGGAAAGTATGACAAAACGATTGTCACAGAAATTAAGCCAGCTTCTGACTATTATCTCGCATCAGAGTCGCATCAGCAATACTACGAAAAGTTAGCACGTCACAAGCAGATGAATCCCTGAACTTAATATAGAATTGACAAAGCAGATGTACCCATTTCAAGGTACACTGAACAAAAGAGAAAAAATCAATCTCTAATCAACTTTATTTCCAACACAAAGCTAAGGTCTACCGCATATTGAGTGTTACTGATTTGATTAGCCTTTATCAAAAGTCAACTCACCTAACCCTAACCGTAATAGTCTTGATCTTGAAGTCCACCTCAGTGGTTTGCCCGATTACTCTCCCTCGATGTGAGGCATGAGTTTAATGCTAACTCAATCAAATTGACATGATTTAATCCCCAGTTAACATACGTACTAGCTACTGAAGAATAAACCGCTATGGGATACTCAATTGAGATTAACCCCAATAATTTTCATGCCGAAGTCATCGAAAGATCTGATAAAAAACTTGTTTTAGTAGACTTCTTTGCCACTTGGTGTGGCCCTTGCCAGATCTTAAAACCGATGCTAGAAAACCTGCTACTAGAATATGATTTTATCCTGGCAAAAGTTGATATCGATCAAAATCTAGAATTAGCCAATCAATATCAAGTTGAGGGGGTTCCAGACGTTAGAATTGTGGATTGTGGAGAGGTTAAACCGGGCTTTGTTGGGGTGATATCGGAAGAAAAGATTCGAGAGTTATTGAATCAGTTCAACTTAAAATCTGGGCTAGAAACCGGGTTAGAAGATATTCAAATAAATCTTGATGCGGGAAAGACGGAACAAGCCCAAAAGTTGTATAACCAGCTCTTAGAAAAATATCCTAATCAACTTCAATTAGTAATTAAAGCAGCGAGGTTTATGATTCAAACGGATCAAATTAAAGCGGCTAAAAAGTTACTCGACCAAGGCTCAGAATACGATCGAAAATATGGTGCAAAAATTGCAGCTTTAAAACAGTTAATTGAGTTAAAGATTGCAGCGACTCAATCTTCAGAAAATCAACTGGATCGAGATTACGCTAAAGCTTGTTATTTAACTTTAGCAGAAGATTATACTGCGGCTTTGCCCCGATTTCTTAAGATTGTCGAACAAAATCGTCAATACAGAAAAGATGGTGCAAGAAAAGCCATGTTGACTATTTTTGAGCTATTGGGAAATGAAAATCCTTTAACACGGGAATATCGTCAAAAATTGATGCTTAGCCTATATTAAAGGTTAATGATTTCAATGTTTGTTAGTATCTTCAGAAAGGAAGATATCAATTTTTATTGAATTTATCGGAAGAATTAAATTACCACGGAGTCGGTTGTCATGAGTAAAGCATTAGTGATTTTAAGTGAACTGAATCATCGAGATATTGACTGGATGATTAACAATAGTGTTCAAGAAAAAATAGAAAGGGGAACGATTTTAATCCATGAAGGCAAACCGATTAATGCATTATATATTGTGCTTGAGGGTAGCCTGAGTGTCTCCGTTGCATCTGTTGGCGATCGCGAAATTAGCCGGATTGGTCAAGGAGAAGTTTTGGGAGAAATGTCCTTTATTGATGGTCGGCTTCCTTCTGCAACCGTTAAGGCTTTAGATACTTCTGTAGTTTTATCAATTCCTAAACAAAAACTGTCGGAAAAGTTAGAACAAGATGTTTTATTTGCTTTGCGATTTTATCGCGCTGTGACGAAATTTTTATCTTCTCGACTCCGCAATACTGTCAATCGTTTTAGCGATCGCCCTCAATCTAGTCGATTACCTCCAGCAGTTCTCAACCCTGAAGAAATTGATCATTTTCAAGATGGTCTTTCTAAGTTTAATTGGATTTTAAAACGCTTAAAAAGTAAGTCTACTTGTAATTGTCACGTTGAAAAGATTTCATTCTATAGCGCAGAGTGAGACGACAGCAGCACATCAGACAACAGACAAAATCAATACAGGGAACATTTTAGTGATCCATCCGATAAAGACAAGCAAATCAACAGTAGAGACATTCAAAAGCGAACGTCTCTACCTGATTAACAGTACTGCAAAAGCAAACTTAAACCGATTGTGTTAGGAGACGAGGAAGTCCGAGGCCATCAAACTATCGGCATCAACACCCAGGAGAGTGGCTAAGTCGCTGCCTAAGGCGCTAACGACAGCATCATCCCCAGACTGAGCGATCGATAAGTCAGCAAACGTTACACCTAAACCACCAATACCAATGACATCTATACCACTCTCGAAGTCTGCTACGATGTTTGGACTGCTGGGAAGAACGGCTGTTGCCACCCAGAACTGATCCGCACCCCCATCCCCACTCATGAGGGTACCGCCGCCGCCGCCAGTGGCAAACAGGTTATCATCTCCTGTACCGCCAAATAAGCGATCGTCACTACCCCCAATCAGAATATCATCACCTGGCCCGCCATAACTGCGGTTTTCCCCAGAACTGGCCGAAGTATCAACTAAATCATTACCATCCCCAGCGAAAACAATCACATTATCCTCAAAGATATTCAGTTCGTCGTCATCTGGAGTGCCGAAAATAGTCCCTGTTGGGTCTGGAGATGAGTCATCTTCTTCTTGGTTACCGAAGTCAATACCTTCAACGTCTTCCCCGGCATCAAGTTGTACAGTATAGGTTCCAGGAATTACAGATCCACCGGAGAAGGAGAAGTTATCCAACAACAACCCAGTACTGACTCCTGTATCGCCAACATCGACAACACCAACGCCGATGGTAAACGTACCACTATTCTCAAAAGTATAATCGAAGCTGCCAAATCCCGTTTCTTGGGAGAATACACCCGTGTCAGAAACATCTAAGAAACTAAAGGTATCCGCAAAGATTTGGCTATCTTCCGACTCAATTGAAATAAAGGCAAAATCATTGAAAAGGTCGTCGCCATTGACTTCGTTGGTGAGGTAGTTCCAGTCGAAACTGAGTTGAGTCCCGGCAGAAACTGTTACCGTTTGTGCGATCGCAGAACCTTCAGTCACGTCTCCATTCCCTAAGTTATCCAGGGTCTGGGGTGTCAGGTTCAAGAACGTTTCCAGTTCAGTATCAGTGACGGCACCCAAATCGTTGGTAATTAACGCTTGATAAATTCCTTCTGTTGGACCACTACCAAAATCACTGGTTTCTATCGAAGCAACTCCTGTGGTTTCCCAACCGCTAAAGTCTGCGGTTTCAAAGCCACCATTTTCAATCTCAGGGGGTTCGTCTGTTTCCTCAACGCTGGGGAAAGTTTGCACCCAACCCTGTTGTAACTCTTCAGCAACAATATAAGTGCCTGGATCTAAATCTGTGAAGGAGTAATTGCCATCGCTATCAGTTGTAGTGGAAGTCTCATCGTCATCCAATTCACCGTTTTGGTTGTCATCAAAATAAATAGTCCAGTCTTCCAAACCGGGTTCGTCGTTATCTTGAACCCCATCTCCATCAACATCGTTCCATTTTGTCCCTGAAATTGATCCGAGTTCAGAAATGCCTGGAATTAACTCAATATTAAGATCATACTCTCCACTACTACCACCGATACCACTGCCTTCAATAAACGGATCGTAGGTGAAGTTGGAAAAGCTACTCACCCCAATATAGTAAGTTCCGTCACTTGTCGCGGTAAAGTCTAAGTAAGAGTCCAGGCTGCCGAATTCATCTGGTGCCGGGTCATCATCGCTAACAGCCAATTCAAACCCGAATTCATCAAACAAACGTAATACTGGGTCGAGGAAAGAACCGAATTCAGCCGCATCAATATCAACCAGAATTTGATCGCCACTGTCGAGTTGAACTTCATAGAAATCAACATCATCATCAGAGAAAACATTTGGGTTATCACCAATGAAATTACCGGCGAAAAAGCTGTCTATTATTCCCCCAACCAGTTCAGTATCAATCGCTTCTGGGATAGTATCATTGGGTTCATCTGTGGGAGGCGGCGGAGGCGGAGTATCATCAGCAGTGACATTAATCTCAATATCATACTCTCCACTACTTAAGCCAAAACCACTGCCTTCAGTAAACGGATCGTAGAAGAAGTTATCAAAACTACTGACCCCAACATAGTAAGTCCCAGCGCTGAATGCCGTAAAGTCTAAGTAAGAGTCCACAGTGAACTCTTCACCCGGTGCCGGGTCATCATCACTAACAGCCAATTCAAACCCACTGTCATCAAATAAACGTAATACTGGGTCGAGAGTTGAACCGAATTCAGCCGCATCAATATCAACGGTCAGGTTATCATCAACATCCAATTCTAGTTGATAGAAATCAACATCATCATCAGAGAAAACATTTGGGTTATCACCAATGAAATTACCGGCGAAAAAGCTGTCTATTATTCCCCCAACCAGTTCAGTATCAATGGCTTCTGGGATAGTATCATTGGGTTCAATATTGTCAATTGTTGCTGTATCAACAGTGGTAGAATTACTCGAATTAGAATCCTGAGTTTCTGTATTTTCTTCTGTGGGTTCTGAAGGATCAGCTTTCTCTGAGTTAGGTTGCTGTACAGGTATTGGGCTGCGTTGGACTGTCCCAGAATTAGACTTTACAGGTATTGGGCTGCGTTGGACTGTCCCAGAGTTAGTTTGCTGTACAGGTATTGGGCTGCGTTTAACTGAAGTGATCTCTTCGGAAGCTTGACGATTCAACATTATATTAGCCTCAAGTTAATTTTTCCCTGAATCGAAATTCATGAATTTCGAGGTTGTTGTTGAACACATATTTAGCCCTGGTGCTAAATCAATAGAACACTGCAAAGCTAGACTAAGACATATTATTAATCATGCCTTTTTCCATCTAATCAATGCTGCATTTCAGCCTTGCTATTAGTCGTATGTATAGCGCTATACGATCAAAAAAGTTGCAAAATTATTATTTCACTCAACAAACAATTGTGTGAAAACAAGACACCCTTAATACTTTTTTTCCTAAGGTTGTAGTGAACCTTGAACCTTCATAGAACTCAAAAATGCAAAAAGCTCTATGGCAATTTCATTATGCATTACATTGGTTATATGTGTTGATATTTTAACAAATGTTTATAAATTGAATGTAAAATCAAGTTTTAATAATATAGTATAGAGAATCAAGGATCATGTTTAAGTTTTGATAAGAATGTCCAAAATGTTTTAGCTTTGGCGATCGCAAAGTTGCGATCTCTCTATGGGTTAATCTAGGATAATTTTGCTAGTTTGTCTCCTTTCAGCCTAGATCAAATCAACTCTTAACTTGAATCTGACAGACAAAGGTTATAGCAAATCTGGCTGATGATCTAGAATTTAAGTCCGATCAAAACGAGATATAAAATTATTTTAAGTGTAGTCTTTAGACCAGATTTCATATAAACTTTAAAGAAGACTTTAATTAACTATCAACTAAAGCCTTCTGGATGTGATAGACGCAGCCCGTTTAATCCAAAATTGTGACAAGTTTTATATTAATTTTGGCTTTTTGAGTGATGTTAGATCTGGGATGCCTTGAAACCAATAGGGCCTTCACCGGCGTAAGTCATAGTGCCATTGAGAGTTTGACCACCATCATTAGATGTGATATCAACTGCAACCACATTTTGGTTTTCGCGGTAACCAATAATCCATTGACCCCCAGGATGCCAGGGCGCTGATGAACCCCCCCACTGATTTTCAACGGTATAATTATTACTGCCCTCTCGAGTGGCTTTGAAGCCAATGGGGCCTTCACCGGCGTAAGTCATAGTGCCATTGAAAGTTTGACCACCATCATCAGATTTGATATCAACTGCAACCACATTTTGGTTGTCGCGGTAACCAATAATCCATTGACCCCCGGGATGCCAGGGCGCTGATGAACCCCCCCACTGATTTTCAACGGTATAATTATTACTGCCCTCTCGAGTGGCTTTGAAACCAATAGGGCCTTCACCGGCATAAGTCATAGTG